>NZ_CP014517.1:300000-422500 GCF_001577265.1 Variovorax sp. PAMC 28711
CGACTTCTTGAACGCGACCTGCTTTTCCACACTCTCGATTTCGGCCCAATGCAGCAGCCGATGCGCATCGAAGGTGTTGTAAATGCGCGGCCGGCCCTCGGGGCTGAACGCAAAGCCCACCGCCGCGCCGCGCGCGCGAATCATGTCGCGCATCTCCGCTTGCTGCTCGCGGGAAGAGCCGTACTTCTGGTTGAGGTGTTCGAAGGTGTCCTGCCCTTCGGCAGGCATCTGCGGATTCAGCTCGAAAGGCTGGAAGCGCAACGCGGCCGTGACGTCGGGTGCCACGTTTTTCAGGGCTGCTTCCAGCGCCCCCAGTCCCACGGCGCACCACGGGCACGAAACATCGGAAACGAAATCAATATGGAGTTGGGTGGTCATAGGGCGATTCTTCACCACCACGCCGGCCTTGCTGTGTCAGGGGTTTTGCCTCGGGGTTCGGCCGGGCGAGCTCGGCAGTCTCGACGGGCCGACCACCCACCATGTCGTTCGCAGCCTGCACGGCCAGGCGCACTTGTTCTTCCGTACCGAGCAGCACGATGTCGAAAAGCGCTACCTCGACGGCTTCGCGAATGCGCCGGCGGCGGCGCGCCGGACGCTCATGAAACGGCCGGCCCGCACAAGCGACCGCATCTGAAAATGGGCCGTGCGCGACTCAGCCCTGGATCAGCCGCGCCACGACCTCGGTCGACGTCACCACGTCCGCGAAGCAGGAGGCCAGCGTGGAGAGTCCGTTGACGTGATCTTCCGGCGTGACGGCCGCTGTCGCGTCGCTCACTATGGCGACCCGATAGTCCCGCATCATGGCGTCGCGGGCTGTCGATTCGCAGCACACGTTGGTCGCCACGCCGGTAATGAGCAGGTTGTCGATCTGACGCGCCGCGAGGACATCGGCCAGAACCGATGAACCCGGCGCGAACGCGGAAAAGCGCGTTTTCTCGATCACCGGATCGCGTGCATCTCGCTGCAGGCCGTCGATGAGCGCATGGCCGGCAGAGCCCGACGCAAGTCCCCGGCGGTGTTCGAGCGCTGCCGCCGCGTCGAAAAAGCCCGCGTGATACGCCGGCCACAGATCGACTCCGTCACGCTCCAGCGTGTTCATCAGCCAGACGACCGTCGCACCTCGCCCGCGCAGCGTGTCGCAAAGTTGCTGGATGCGGGGCACGATCGCGTCGATGCCGGCGATCCTCGACGCGTAATAGCACTGCATGTCGATCACGAGCACGGCCGTGTGACGCGCGGCGAATTGCGCGTGGACCGGGCACGATCCCCGTTTGCTTTCGATGCGCTGCTGGACATGCGCCGGAAGAATGTGTGACATCCGGCAGACTTTGCCGGCGTGTTGTGGACTGGTCAATCAGACCAATTGGTTCTATTGACCATACCAATTTGCCACTTAGCATCCGGTCCATGTCACACCCGATGCCGACTGCGTTTCCCGACCGGCTCCCGCGCAAGGCGGCCCGCCCGTCGCCCTCGCGCGCGGCGCCTTTGCATCGCTACCACCATGTTCACCTGGTGTTGCGCCAACGCCTGCTCGAAGGCCACTACGGCGAGGGCGGCATGCTGCCAAGCGAACGCGCGCTCGCCGAAGAATTCGATGTTGCACGCGTCACGCTGCGCAGTGCGATGGCCGCGCTGGAGCGCGACGGTCTCGTTGCACGCCGGCAGGGGCGCGGAACCGTTTCGCTGCCGCGGGCCGGCGCACGGGGCGTGGACGCAGCGGTGCCCACGCGCGACGCTTTCGAACAGCTCTTCGCAAGTGTGATGGACATGGGCCTCAAGACCAAAGCCCGGGTGCTCAGCTATGGATTGGTAGAGGCGTCCCCAGACATCTGCGATGCGCTGCAGCTTGACCCGCGCAGCCAGGTCATGCGGATCGTCCGGGTGAGATCACAAGCCGGACAACCCGTGTCGTATGCCACCGCGTTCATTCCACGGCCACTCGCTTTGCAGATCCATCGCCGCGATCTGGCCACTCAACCGCTTCTCGCGCTGCTGGCCAAGCAAGGCGTTCGCATCGACAGCGCCGATGAAGTGATCAGTGCGACCCAGGCCGACATCGACGCTGCCCAGGCGCTGCAAGTGCCGGTCGCCAGCGCTCTGCTGAAGGTCCGCAGGTTGATCCTTGATGTGGACCGCAAGCCTGTCGAGCTGTTCGAGGGGTTGTTTCGCCCCGAAGGCTATCGATACCACCTCACCACCGCTCGCGACCCGTCGCGCACCCGCGTCCGTGTCGCGATCGGAAACATCTGACTCCACCCGATCCACAACCAGGAAGGCTCCCATGAAAACTTCGCGCACCACGATCGCTCTGTGTTCGCTGGCAATGACGACCGCCGCATGGCTCGGCATCGCACCTGCAGCGCACGCACAGAAATTTCCGACGCAACCGATCAAGCTCATCGTGGGTGCGTCGCCGGGCGGCACCACCGATGCGCTGGCCCGCGAACTGGCCGAGGACATGTCGAAATCGTTGGGGCAGCCGGTCATCATCGACAACAAGCCTGGCGCTGGCGGCAACATTGCCGCGGATTTCGTGGCGCGCGCGCCGGCCGACGGGCACACCCTGCTGGTCGCCTTCACCAGCCATACGATGAATGCGGCGTTGTTCAAGAAGCTCCCCTACGACCCGGTGAAGGACTTCACCCCGATCTCGCTGATCGGCAAGGTCGCCAGCGTGCTGGTCGCCCGGCCCGATCTTCCCGCGAAGGATTTGAAAGAACTGCTCGCGGCCGCCAAGCAGAAAGACGGCTACAGCTTCGCCATCGGCGGCACCGGTTCCTCGCTGCAAATGGACACCGCAGAGTTTCGTTCGACGTCGAAATTGCCGGGCGTCGACATTCCGTACAAAGGCAGTTCGCCTGCGCTGGTCGATGTGATGTCCGGCCAGGTCGACCTGATGTTCGCGCCGATCGGCGGTGCCCGGACCCTGCTGGACAGCGGCAAGGTCAAGGCCTATGCCGTGACCTCGGCCAAGCGGCTGGCGTCGATGCCCGACGTGCCGGCCGTTTCGGAAGTGGTCCCGTCGTTCACCACCAACTACGGCTGGTTCGGTGTGCTCGGCCCTGCCAGGTTGCCGGCCGAGGTGACCGCGCGGCTCAACGAAGTGGTGGTCAAGGCCATCCAGTCGCCGCGCATCAAGACGCGACTGGCCGTGGATGGCAGTGCACCGTCCGGCACCACGCCGACCGAGTTCCGTGACTTCCTGATCGGCGACGTGAAGCAATGGGCCGAACAAGCCAAGCTCGCCAAGATCGAGCCGCAGTGATGCCTGCCACGCTGGCGCAAAAACTGGTCGCCCGCGCGGCCGGTGTCGGCGCGGTGACGCCGGGCGACATCGTCACGTGCCAAGTCGACCTGGCCATGATGCACGACTCGGGCGGCCCGCGCCGCGTGAAGCCGATGCTCGAAAAGCTCGGCGCGAAGGTGTGGGACCCGGACAAGGTGGTCGTCATCACCGACCACTACGTGCCGGCGCACGACGCTGACAGCCGCGCCATCGTGCAGATCGCGCGCGACTGGGTGAAGGACGCGGGCATCACCCGCTTCCACGACACCCAGGGCATCTGCCATGTGGTGCTGCCGCAGAAGGGGCATCTGCGGCCCGGCCTGTTCGCGGTCGGCGGCGACAGCCATTCGCCCACCGGCGGCGCCTTCGGTGCCTACATGTTCGGCGTGGGCGCGACCGAGATGCTCGGCGTGCTGGTGACCGGCGAGATCTGGCTCAAGGTGCCGCACACGATCCGCATGTGGTGGGACGGTCGGCTCGCGCCGGGCGTGTCGGCCAAGGACATGATGCTGCACCTGTGCGGCCGCTTCGGCATGGACGGCGGCCAGTACCAGGCGGTCGAGTACGCCGGCGCCGCCGTGCGCGCGCTGTCGATGCAGGAACGCATGACGCTGTCGAACATGACGGCCGAGCTCGGCGGCCAGGCCGGGCTGATCGCGCCCGATGCGGTCACGGCCGAATGGCTCGCCGGTGTCGGCGTGCACGACGTCGACACCGCGCACTGGCAGACCGACGACGGCGCTCCGCTGCTGGCCGACCACCGCCTCGATGCGTCCGCGCTCGCGCCGCAGGTGGCGGCGCCGCACAACCCGGCGCGGTCGCAGGCGGTGGGCGCGTTCGCGGGCACAGCCGTGGACATCGCCTACGTCGGCGCCTGCACCGGCGCCAAGCTCGACGACCTGCGCATGGCCGCGCAGGTACTGCGCGGCCAGCGCGTCGCCAAGGGCGTGCGACTGATGGTCGCGCCCGCCAGTGCCACCGACCAGGCACAGGCCGCCGCCGAAGGCACGCTGGGTGCGCTGCTGGACGCCGGCGCCGAGCTGCTGCCCAACGCCTGCGGCGCCTGCGCCGGCTACGGCGCCAACGTCTTCGGCGAGAACACCGTGGCGATCAGCACGACGGCGCGCAACTTCAAGGGGCGCATGGGCGCGGATTCGTCGCAGGTGTACCTGGCTTCGCCCTTCACCGTGGCCGCCTCGGCCATCGCGGGGCGCATCGTCGATGCACGGGAGATGCTGGCATGACGACCCCATCGAGTGGCCGCGCCTGGGTCTTCGGCGACGACCTCAACACCGACCTGCTGGCGCCGGGGCGCTACATGAAGTTCGGCGTGGACGAGATCGCCAAGCACTGCCTGGAATCGATCTCGCCCGCGTTCGCCGCCACGGTGCGGCCAGGCGACATCGTCGTGGCCGGACGCAATTTCGGCGCGGGTTCGTCGCGCGAGCAGGCGGTCGAGGTGCTGCGGCTTCTGGGCGTGGCCTGCGTGGTCGCCGTGTCGTACTCGGGCCTCTACTACCGCAACGGCTTCAACCTCGGCCTGCCGCTGCTGGTGTGCGCCGAAGCACCGAGCGTGGCCGACGGCACGTCGCTCGCGCTCGACCTCGACGCCGCGCAACTGCGCGACACCACATCCGGCCGCACGCTGCACTGCGAAGCGGTGCCGGCCCATCTGATCGCGATGGTGCGCGACGGTGGCCTGGTGCCGCACCTGCAGCAGCGCCTAGCGCGCGGCGACATCGCCGCCCAACGAACGAAAGCCACCACGCCATGACCCTTCGCATCCGCCTCCAATCGCCCGCGATCGTCACCGCCCCAGGGGTGTACGACGCGTTCTCGGCCCTGCTGGTCGAGCAGGCCGGCTTCGAGGCCGCCTACCTCTCGGGCGCCAGCATCGCCTACACCCGCTTCGGCCGACCCGACATCGGCCTGCTTTCGCTGGACGACGTGGTGGCCGTGACCGGTCACATCCGCGAGCGCACCGACCTGCACCTGGTCGTCGACGCCGACACCGGCTTCGGCAATGCGCTGAACGTGCGCCGCACGGTGCAGCTGCTCGAACGCGCCGGCGCCTCTGCCATCCAGCTGGAAGACCAGACGCTGCCCAAGCGCTGCGGCCACCTCGACGGCAAGACGATCGTGCCGGCCGCCGAAATGGTCGGCAAGATCCGCGCCGCCGTCGACGCGCGCCGCAACGCCGACACGCTGATCGTCGCGCGCACCGACGCGGTCGCGGTCGAAGGGCTCGAACCCGCATTGGAACGTGCCGAGCGCTATGCCGAGGCTGGTGCCGACGTGCTCTTCGTCGAGGCGCTGCGCAGCACGGAGGACATGGCGGACGCGCTGGCGCGCCTGTCGCACCGCGCGCCGATGCTGGCCAACATGGTCGAGGGTGGCAAGACGCCGGTGTTGCCATCGGCCGAGCTGCAGTCGCTGGGCTATCGCATCGCCATCTTTCCGGGCGGCACGGTGCGGGCGCTGAGCTTCGCGTTGCAGGGCTACCTGCAGAGCCTGCGCGACCACGGCACCACCACGCCGTGGCTGCCGCAGATGCTGTCCTTCGACGCGCTCAACGACGTGATCGGCACGCCCGACATGCTGGCGCTGGGCAAGCGCTACGAATGAGTGTTCGTCGAACCTGAATGGACTGCGCACGATGAACACACCACCCTGGAAACCCGATCCCTGCGCCCTGGTGCGCAATGCACTTGCTGCTGCACCCCTTTTCGCGCGAACACCGCGCGAGCAGCTCGATCGCCTCGCCGCTTGCGCCAGTCTTCGACGTTACCGCCGCGGTGACACGGTCCCGACGAGCACCGGTGGAGGCCGACAAGCCTCGCTCGCGGTCTCGGGTGTGCTGGAGTCGAGCCAGGTCATTCCCAGCGGCCGGCGCTTCGTGATGGGCATTTTCGGCCCGGGAGAGCTCATGGGCCTGGTGCGGCTTTTCGACGATCCGCTGCTTCCGTATGGCTTTGTGGCACGCGAGCCCGCGTTGGTCGCGCACCTGCCTTGCCGAGGACTTGTAGCGATCTTCGACGCCGATCCGTTGCGATGGAAAGAGGTGACGCGCTTTGCGCTTGACCGCCAGGTGGATACCCTCGATACCTTGCTCAATCAGGCCGTCCTCGGCCGCACAGACTGTCGCATTGCAGCGACGCTGCAAAGGCTCGGAAACCTGTTCGGCGTGCAGGCCGCCCGCGAAACACGGCTTCGATTGCGTCTGTCGCAGGACGACCTTGCGGACATGCTGGCCGTGTCCCGACAGACGGTGAACAAGGAACTTCGACGGCTTGAAGCCGCGGGAATCCTGCGATGCACCTACAACACCCTGGTGATCCTCGACCGCGGCGCGCTCAGCCGGATGGCTGCGGAACGGCGCCACTGACCTTCTCCGCCTCGGGCACCGGCACCGCGTTCGGGTCATCAAGCACGAGAATGAGGTTACAGCGCCTCCAGCACGGTTGCCGGTGCGCCGAGCCCATCTTCGAAGGCTCCGAGCGCCATCGGCTTGCCGAACAGATAGCCCTGGTACAGCCTGCAGCCGCGCTGCTTGAGGAACGCCAGTTGCGCCGGCGTCTCGACGCCTTCGGCCACCACCTGCAGATCGAGGCTGCGGGCCATGCCGATGATGGTCTGGATCAACAGCTCCGCCTTGGCGTTGACACCGATCGACTGCACGAAGAACTTGTCGATCTTGACCTGGTGGAACGGCAGCTGCGCCATGTACGACAGCGACGAAAAGCCGGTGCCGAAATCGTCCATCGAGAACTGGATGCCGATGGCGGCGAGCGACTTCATCTTGCGGATGGTTTCCGGCACCTTGTGCTGAAGCAGGCTCTCGGTGAGTTCGAGCTTGAGCTTGCGCGGGTCGGCGCCGGTGCGGATCAATACCGCGCGCACCTGCTCGTCGAAGTTATCGTCGCGGAACTGTCGCGCACTGACGTTGACCGAGAGCTGCAGCGGGCTGTGCCGGGGGTCGAGCGCCCAGCGATCGAGTCGAAGGCAGGCCTGCTCCAGCGCCCACAGGCCGATCGGCACGATCAGCCCGGTGTCTTCCGCGAGATCGATGAACGCGGCGGGCGGCAGCAAGCCGCGGTGCGGATGCTGCCAGCGGATCAGCACCTCCGCACCCACCACCTCGCCGCTGGACGTGACCTGGCGCTGGTAGAACAAAACGAACTCGTGGTTGGCGAGCGCTGCATGCAGCTCGCTTTCGAGCGTGGCCCGCGCGGTGATCTGGGTCTGCATCGCGGATTCGAAAAAGCCGAGCGCACCGCCGCCTGCGCTCTTGACGGAATACATCGCGATGTCGGCCTGCTTGAGCAGGTCTTCGAGCGAGCCCGCATGGCCGTCGAACGTCACCGCGCCGATGCTGCAGGTGCCGTGGTAGGCGTGGTCGCCCAGCGCGAACGGCCGCTGCACTTCGGCCAGGATGGTTTCGGCCAGGGCCTTGGTCTCCAGCACCGCGATGAGTTCGTCCTTGTTCAGACCGTCCAGCAGCACCACGAACTCGTCGCCGCCAAAGCGAGCGACCGTGTCGCCATCGCGCATCACCCCCAGCAGGCGCAGCGAGACAAGCTTGAGCAACTGGTCGCCGATCTCGTGGCCGCGCGCGTCGTTGAGCGTCTTGAAATCGTCAAGGTCCAGGAACAGCAACGCGCTGAGCCGGCCGTGCCGCGCGTTGTTTTCGAGCGTCTGCTTCAGGCGGTGCAGCAGGAGGCGCCGGTTGGGCAAGCCCGTGAGGTCGTCATAGAAGGCCAGGTGCTCGATCTCGCGCGCGGCCGACTTGCGTTCGGTGATGTCGCGCAGCAGCACGATGAAGCGCGCCTCCGTGCCCTCGCCGATCGATTTGCGCGCGACCGACACCTCGAACCAGGTGATGCCTGCGCCGCCGCGGCGCTGGAACTGGCGACCCTTGGCGAATCCTGCCACGTAGGTCTCCTGCACCGCCTCCATGATCTCGGAGGCCGCATCGGGCGCCAGCACGTCGCGCACCGGGCGCCCGACCGGATTGGGCCATTCGATCATGGCGCTGGGGGTGCGCGGCGAGTGGAAGCCGTGGCACATCCCGTCGAGGCCCAATTCGAGCATCACGTCCGGCAGCGCATCGAGCGTGGCCTGCAACTGCGCGCGGCCGGAAACGATGTCCGCCACGCGTTGCCGCTTCTCGGTGACGTCGTGATAGATGCACACCATGCCGCCGTCCGGCGTGCGGCTCTTGACGGCCAGGATCACCAGCCCGTTTTCAAGTTTCAGCTCGGTCTCGCCCGGCACCGGCGGCGGCGAGCGTGAAGCGTCTTCGGTCTCCCCCGGCCCCGTCAGCGCCCCGAGGCCGCTCCGGATGTGCGGAACCCCGCGGTCGGAGATTCGCTGGAACGACACCAGCGGTCCGATCACGTCGCCCGCCCAGGGGAACATCTCCACAAAACGGCTGTTCCACGTCAGCACGCGGTCCTGCGCATCGAGCAGCACGAAGCCATCGACCATCGACGCCAGCGCGCGATTCAGCGTCGCGCGGGACCGCCACTGCCGCCGCAAATGCAGGAGCGTGATGAAGCTGACCACGCCGACCATCAGGATCAACAAGGCTGCCACGCCGAACACCAGCGCCTGCTGCGAGCGCCACTTGGCCAGCGCGGCTTGCAGGGGGATGCTCGCGACGATCAGCAGGTTGCGGTGCAGCGTCGGTTGCGCGACCACGATCGCCGGCTGGGCCGTCAGCCGGGCCGGCAAGCGTTGGGGATGCGGGTTGCCGTCGCCTTCGCTCAGTACCGGAAGAATCACCTTGCCCGAGAGGTCGTCGCGCGGCGGAACGCTGGCGAGCATCGGACCGGCGCTCTGCTCGAGCGTGACTTCGAGTCCACCGATGTCCGCGCCCTGCGTGAGGATCGTGGTCAGCAAGGACACCTGCACCTCCGCCACCGCGACGATCCGCGTGCCGTCGGCCAGCCGCGCGACCCGCGTGAAGTAAACGACCCGATGCGAGGTGAGCGCGCTGGCCGACGGCACGCTCACCGCGAAGCTGGGCGCTGCGTCGTCCAGCACCCAGCGCAAGTGACCGGGCGGGAGTTTCACGGCGAGCTGCGCGCCGCGCCGGTCCGACGAGCCGATGACGTCGCCCTGCGGCGTGACGAACGCGATGTAGCGCACGAGCATGTTCTGCCGGACTCCGGCCTGCAACCGCTGCAGGGTCGAGGGCTGATTCAGGTTCGCCGCGACCGTTTGTGCGGTCGATGAACGGACGAGCTCGCTGCTGGCGGCCAGCAGCATGTCGATGCTGAGCAGGCTGCGGTTGAGCGCGCCTTCCGCACTGCTGACGAAGCGCGACGCCTGCCCTTCGCTGTCGAGGATCGCCTGGTTGCGGGTCTGCCAATTGAAGCCAGCGACCGCGGCGAGGATCGCGAGGACGAAAAGCAGCGCGACGCCGTACACAACGGCGGTGATGCGGCGAGGCAGCAGCGGGCTCACTTGACGGCCGGCGCCTTGAGGCCCATGGCCGGACCGATGCTCTGATCCCAGACCTGCACGCAGCCGGCGCCGCAGCGTTGCACCCAGGCGCCGAGCACTTCCCGACCGAAGATGTCGCGGCGTCGCTTGTCGTCCGCATCGGAAGGTCGCACAACGCTCATCGCGCCCTTGCTGCCGCGCGTGCAGCTGTCGGCGCCCGCATTGCAGGCCACGCCTTCGAGCGTCTCGCGCTCCGACTCTGCCCAGACCGCGGCTTCCAGCTTGGGCAGCTCGGTCTTGAGCAGCGTCTTCAACGGGGGCGGGAGACGGGTCCAGGCCTCCTGGTTGGCACCGAACACCGCGAGCCCCCAGGTGATCGGCATCGTGTACAGCGCGCCCGTGATCTTGTGCAAGCCGAGCATGTTGCCCGACATCGCCCCGGTGATGGTGCACTGCGTGTTGTCCGAATTCATGTTGGACATCAGCTCCGCGAACTCGGTCACCACCGGCACGCCCTTCAATGCGAGGACGAAGTCGGCCTGGCTCGCGCCCGACACCCGCACCCGCCGCCCGGCGAGATCGGACAACTGGTCGAGCGGCTTTTTGCAGAAGACCACCTGAGCCGGATAGACGTAGAGCGCGAGCACCTCGACGCCGTAGCGCTCGTGCAGGGTTTTCTCGAGCAGCGGCCGGAACGACGACACCACCTTGCGCAAGGTCGCCATGTCGGGACTGAGCCCCGCCAGGTCGGGCGCCGCCAGCTCCGGCGCCTCGACCGCGACCTGGCTCAGCAAGGCGGTGCCGAACGGGATGACGCCGAGGCGGATCAGGTTCAGCATTTCGGCGCCCGGCACCCCCGCGCGGTCGAAGGGCACGATGCTCGCGCTGTAGCGCCCGTTGCTCAATGCCGCCAGGTCGTGCGACCAGAACCGCTCCTCGTGCCGCGTGAACTGGCTGACACCCGCCAACCCGCCGACGACCCGAAGTCGCAGCTCCGGCCCCGGCTGCGCACGCGCAACACCCGACAGTCCGCAGCACAGCAACGCCGCCAGCACCCACCCCGGCAGCACTCCGACACCCGCACGGCTGCGCAGCCTTTTCAGGCATTGGACGGCGTCGCGATAGGTGGTCATTTCAATAAGGGAACGATAGGCATCTCAAGGCCTTCATGCGAGAACATACAGGGCATCACACCAGAGTTTCGGCATTTCCAGCGAAATCTGTAGCGACGAGTACTTTCAGCCTCAGGCGAGCCGCAGTCTTGCCTTTTGCGTGGCAAGTCCAGCGCCGGGCGTGCGCGACGCTGCGCAGGGCGTCGCGCTGCGCGCGCCGACGGCCTGGTCACCGGCCCGGGAAGAGGCGCTGACCCGTCTGCCGAACCGGCGCTCGTTCGAGGAGCGCAACCGCCTCTCGGTCGCCTAAAGGCTGCGCCAGTGGTCGATCAGCAGCTGGGTGAACTCGACCGGCCGCTCGACCGCGCTGAGGTGCGCTGCGTCGATCGTGGCAAGGCGCGCGCTCGGGATCGCAGCGACCATCGCTTCCGACATGGCGAGCGGCGTGGCTTCGTCGGCATGGCCGCCGATCACCAGCGTGGGCACCGCGATGCGGCGATTGCTCTCGCGAAAGTCGATGGCGGCCACGGCGTTGCAGCTCTCGATGTAGCCTTGTGCGTCGGTGCACACCAGCGTGTCGTGCAACGCCGCTGCGGCGGCCTTCCCTTCGGCCGTGGTGACATAGCCCGGCGTGAGCCAGCGCAACACGGCGCCTCCCGCGATCGCTTCGACGCCACTGGCGGCCACGGTTTCGGCACGTGCGCGCCAAGGCGCCTGGTCGGGGTAGTGCGCAGCCGAGTTCGCGATCACCACGGTGCGCAGCAACTCGGGGTGACGCACCGCGAGCGCCTGCGCCGTCATGCCGCCCATCGACAGGCCGACGAAATGCACCGGCTCGCCGGCGGCCTCGCGCCGGATGAGTGCGGCGGCGTCGTCGGCCAGCATCTCGATGCGCAAAGCGCCGCGCACGACCTCGGAGGCGCCGTGGTTTCGGTGGTCGTAACGAACGACGGTGTGGGCGCGGGCGAGCAGCGCGGCCACGCCATCCCACATGTGGAGGTCGCAACCGAGCGCGTGGCTCAGCACGACGATGGGGCCTTCGCCTTCGCGAACGACATGGAGCGACGGGGATGCAGTGGTCATTTGGTATTCGCAGGTGGGGACGACAAGGCCGGCAGCAGGCCCTTTTCGCGCAGGATGCCGGCGGCGATGCCGAAGGCGTGGTTGGCAACTGGCACGCCGCAGTAGATGGCGGCCATCATGATCACCTCCTTGATCTCCTCGGGCGTCAGGCGCGACTCGGGCGGCCCGTCGAGCGCGGCGCGCACATGCATCGCGAACTCTTCGTACGCGTGGATGCCCAGCATCATCGACAGCACCATGTAGCGGCGCGTCTTGTCGCCGAGCGCCGGGCGACCCCAGATGTCGTTCCACGCATGGCGCGTGATGAGTTCCTGGAACTCGGCGTTGAAATCGTTGCGGTTGGCCAGCGATTTGTCGACCCACGCATCGCCCAGCACGCGGCGCCGGTGGACGAGTCCGGATTCGTAGTCGTCGCTGGACTTGGGGGTCGCGCCGTTTGCGGTCATCGGGGAAAATCCTCGGTTGAAAGTTGGGTGCGCATCGCTGCGACTTCGGCGAGCGCGATGGCGCCGGCGTTGTGCGCCAGCGCGAAATCGAACCATTCGTCGGCGGCGGCCTGCGGGATCTCGGCACGCAGCCGGTCGATGTTGGCGCGCATGCGCGTCGCGTCGACCTGCAGGCCGGGCAACGCCTGCGCCATGGCGCGCACGCTGCCGTGAACAGACTTCAGGAGTTGCGGCCATTCGGCCAGCTCGGCCTGCCAGGCGCCGAGCGCGCGCTCGTGTTGTTGCGGCATGGCAGCAAGCAAAGCGGCCACGCGTTGTGGCGCGCGATGCGCTGCCGCGATGGCGACCATCGAAGCGACGGGGTTTCGCTTGTGCGGCATGGCCGACGAGCCCCCTCGGCCCGGCTCGCTCGGCTCCGCGACCTCGGCCACTTCGTATTGGCCGAGCAGCGCGATGTCGCCGGCGATCTTGCCGAGGCTGCCTGCGAGGAGGCCGAGCGCGCAGCCGAGCGCGACCCATTCATCGCGCTGCGTGTGCCAGGTCGCGCCGGGGTCGCCGAGCCCGAGGTCTTTCGCCATGCGTGCGCGCACGGCAGCGCCCTGCCCGCGCATCTGCGCCAGCGTGCCGACCGCGCCACCGAGCTGCAACTGCAGCGCGTGCTGCGCCGCGGCATGCAGGCGCGAGCGGCTGCGCACCAGTGGCGCGACCCAGCCTGCGCACTTGAACCCGAAGCTCGTGACCGAGGCCGGCTGCATCAGCGTGCGCGCCAGCATCGGTGTGGCGGCGTGCTGTGTCGCCAGCTGCAGCAGCGCGTCGACGGCGGTGGCGAGATCGGTTTGGATCAGCGTCATCGCGTCGTGCGTGACGAGTGCCATCGCGCTGTCGATCACGTCCTGGCTGGTGCTGCCGAAGTGCACGAACGGCGCGGCGCTCGGGTCGGCTTGCGCCACGGCTTCGCGCAACGCCTTCACCAGCGGAATCGCGACGCTGCCGGCACGGCCACTCGCGCGCACGATGGCGCCGACGTCGAATTTATCGACCTCGCAATGCGCGCCGATCACCCGGGCCGCGGCCTCGGGGAACAGCCCCTCGGCCGCTTGCGCGCGGGCCAGCGCGGCTTCGAAGCGCAGCATGGCGTCTGCGAAGTGGCGGTCGCTGAAGGCGTCCTGGATCTCGGGCGTGGAGAGAAAGCTTTCGAAGATGCTCATGGGTCGGACGATGATGTATCGGGCTAGCGCCGGCCCCAGCCGAACGGCGCTTGCCCGCGCCAATAGCGCAGCGTGAGCCAGCCGCCCACCAGGCCGCCGAGGTGCGCGAAGTGCGCCACGCCGGCCATGCTGCCGGTCACGCCGAGGCCGAGTTCGATCACGCCGTAGATCACCACGAAGAGCCAGGCCGGCATGGGAATCGGCGGGATCAGCGGCACGATCTTGCGGTGCGGAAAAAGCATCGCGAAGCCGACCAGCAGACCAAAGAGACCGCCCGAGGCGCCGACCGTCGGCACCACGCTGCCGCTCCAGGCCGCAACGCCGAGTTGCGCCAGCGCGGCGCACAGCACGCTCACGAAATAGAACGCCAGCAAGCGCGGCGAGCCCCACACGCGCTCCAGTTCGGCGCCAAACATGTAGAGGCCGAACATGTTGAAGACCAGGTGCGACAGGCCGCCGTGCAGGAACGCATAGCTCACCATCTGCCAGGGCATGAACTGCCCCGATCCGACCGGCCAGAGCGCGAAGGCGTCGAGGTCCAGGAAGTACTGGCCGCAGAACGCGAGCACGCAGGTGAGGATCAACGCCTGGGTGGCGGGTGGCATGCGGAACATCGGCGAATCCCGTTAGAGAAAAGAGGCCTCGGGCACCGACGGCGACGCGTCGGCTGGGCCGGCCGGCCGGCGATCGCCGTTCTGGGCGCGGTCGCGCAATGCGTGCTCCATCACCACCAACGCCAGCATTGCTTCGGCGATCGGCGTCGCGCGGATGCCGACGCACGGGTCGTGCCGGCCCTTGGTGATCACTTCGACCGGCTGGTTGTTCACGTCGATCGACTGGCGCGGACTGATGATCGAGCTGGTCGGCTTGATCGCGATGCTCACCTCGAGGTCTTGCCCGAGGTGATGCCGCCGAGCGTGCCACCGGAATTGTTGGTGACGAAGCCGCTCGGCGTGATCGAGTCGCCGTGCGAGGTGCCGCGCTGCGCGACGCTCGCGAAGCCGGCGCCGATCTCCACGCCCTTGACCGCGTTGATGCCCATCATCGCGTAGGCGATGTCGGAATCCATCTTGTCGAACAGCGGCTCGCCGAGGCCGACCGGCACGTTCGATGCGGTCACCCGGATGCGTGCGCCGCACGAGTCGCCGGCTTTGCGCAAAGCGTCCATGTAGGCCTCGAGGTCGCTCACATCGGCTTTCGGCGCGAAGAAGGGGTTGTTGTGGACGTGGTCCCAGCCCTCGAAGGGAATCACGATGTCGCCAATCTGGACCATGCAGCCGCGGAACACCGTGCCGTACTTTTCGAAGAGCCACTTCTTGGCCACCGCGCCGGCCGCGACCATCGGCGCGGTGAGCCGGGCCGACGAGCGACCGCCACCGCGCGGATCGCGAATGCCGTATTTCTTCCAGTACGTGAAGTCAGCGTGGCCGGGACGGAATTGCTGCGCGATCTGGCCGTAGTCTTTGCTGCGCTGATCCGTGTTGTGGATCAACAGCGCGATCGGGGTCCCGGTGGTCTTGCCTTCGTACACACCGCTCAGGATCTGCACCGCATCGGGCTCGTTGCGCTGCGTCACATGGCGGCTGGTGCCGGGGCGGCGCCGATCGAGGTCGCCCTGGATGTCGGCCTCCGACAGCGCCATGCCGGGCGGGCAGCCATCGATCACGCAACCGATCGCCGGGCCATGGGATTCACCGAAGTTGGTGACTGCGAAAAGGGTGCCGAAGGTGTTGCCGCTCATGGGCCGGATTATCGCGCCGGGGCGGGAATGCTTTATGCATGCTGCAGCGCAGCACTACCAACCCTGCGAAGGAGCGCCCCATGCTGGACCGCACTGCGACCAAGTTCTCCCACGTCAAGACCGGCGACCTCGCGTTCAAGCCGGGCGGCTTGCGCGATTTCTTTCTCTACAAGGACCTCGGCGTGGCCGAAGCGACCAACGGCGCGGTCATCGCGCACCTCGTCAAGGCGAACATGCCCCCGGAAGAGGGCACGGGCTGGCACCGCCATGAAGCGGATTTCCAGATCGTGGTCATGACCAAGGGCTGGGCCAAGTTCATGTACGAGGACCAGGTCACGCTGGTGGAAGCTGGCGATGTGGTGCACCAGCGGCCGGGCATCCGACACTTCCTGTTCGACTATTCGCCCGACATGGAATACCTGGAGATCGTCTCGCCCGCCGACTTCAAGAGCATCGACTGCGAGCCCGCGGCCGAGGTGCCGGCGCCTACGCCCTGGAAGTGAGCTCGCGGTCGGCGTTCAGCGCCGCGTGCAGCGTGTCGAGCAGATGATCGGGTTGCACCGGTTTGAACAACACGACCAGCCCGCTATCGTAGGCGCTGCGCACCCGCGCCGGGTCGGTGTCGCCAGTGACCAGAATCGCCGGCACCATGCGCCCGGCGCGCGCCCGCAACGCGCGCGTCGCCTCGATGCCATTGGTCGCACCGGCCAGCCGGAAGTCGACGATGAACACGTCGAAACCCTCATCCGCCTGGCCGACCCGTGACAGCGCCGCTTCGAGCGTTTGCGTCACGTCGATGCGTTCGCAGTGCGGTTGCAACCAGACGCGCATCGCCTCGCCCACCCCGCGTTCGTCGTCCAGCAGCAGCACCCGGGGCGCCCGCGCGGGTGCGGCCGGCCGGATCGGCGCCTCCGCATCCCGCGGCGGCGGCGACAGTGGCGCCGCAGCAAGCATCGGTCCGCCCCGCGGCAGGTCCATCCAGAAGACGCTGCCGCGTCCCGGAACCGAACGGACGCCGAGCCGCGCGCCGAGCAATGGCGCCAGCCGCTTGACGATGGCCAGTCCGATGCCGAGCCCCTGGCTGGCATCGCGATTGGCGTTGTCCACCTGATAGAACTCGTCGAACAGCAGCGGCATGTGCTCGGGACGAATGCCGCGACCGGTGTCCCACACGGCCAGGCGCAGCTGATCGCCACGTGGACGCGCGCTGATGAGGATGCCGCCGCGCTGGCAGTACTTCAGCGCGTTGTCGGTGAAGTTCGACAGGATGCGGAACACCAGGTCGCCGTCGGTCGCCACCACTTCGGACACCGTGTGAAAGCGCAGCGACAGACCGGCCGCCTCGGCCCGCTCGCCGTGGATCTGCGCGAGACGGAGGAAGACATGGTCGATCGCCACCGTCGCGATGACCGGCTGCACCGCGCCGGCCTCGATCTTCGAGATGTCGAGCATCGCGTTGAGCAGTGCGCTGACCGCGTCGGTCGCCTCGACCACACGGTCGGCCAGCGGCAACGCCGCGTGGCCTTGCAGATCGCGCTGCAGTGCACGGGAGAAGAGCGCCAGGGCGTGGATCGGTTGCCGCAGGTCGTGGCTGGCCGACGCGAAGAAGCGGCTGCGTTCGCGGTTCAGCCGCTGCAAATCGCGCGACTGGAGAAGGAGTTGTTCGCCCATCGACTCCCGCTCGATCTGCGAGCGCAGGCCCGCGGCCAGCAAGCGGTGCTGCGTCAGGCCGAAGCGCGCCATGGCCGTGCCGAACAGGATGGTGCTCACGCAGAGCACCCAGCCTTCGACGCCACCGGCCCACGCGAAGCGCGACGCCAGCCCGAGCGTGACGGGCGTGAGCCAAAGCACTATCGCGGCCGGCGACGGCGCAATGGCCGGGATCGATCCCGCCAGCATGCCGAAGACCAGCACCACGAGGATGGTGTTGTAGGTGGTGCCGGCGGCGGCGACGGGCAACAGCAGCCAGGCGGCGGCGCCCCAGGCACAGGCCGCGGCCGTCAGCGGCGCGAGGTAGCGCCAGGCGCCGGCGGGCTGGCCGAGGTCGAACGCCGGTGCCGGGTAGATCCGTTCGTTTGTCCGGATGCCGACCCATCGCAACCCCTGCGCCAAGTGAATGAGCGCGGCCCACACGAGCACGCCCGGACTGCGGGTCAGCGCATAGAAGATGCCTTCGGTGAATACGGCGGCCAGAAAAGCAGAGACCTGCGTGCTCCGCCCCAGCACGAACAACTGGCGCAACAGGCGGCCCCGCACTGCCGGATCTGCAGGTGGCGCGGCAGCGATGTCGGCCGGCTGCAACGCCGCAGGCAACTCGAAATCCGTGGCGGGTGCGGCGTTGGCGGAAGGCATGTTTCAGTTTAAGCGGGCCTGTATCGACGCTGTCCAGTTTTCAGAAGTTCTTGAAATGACAGCACGCCGCGCGACAATGGCGCATGCCGAATCTTTCCGAACTCCCTCCCCTCAATCGCCAGTTCGTCGCCCACTTCGGCGAGATGGGCAGCAAGTGGGGCATCAACCGCACGGTCGGGCAGATGTACGCGCTGATCTTCATTTCGGAGCGCGCGCTCAACGCCGACGAAATCGCCGAGCAGCTGCAGTTCTCGCGCTCCAACGTGAGCATGGGCTTGAAGGAACTGCAGGCCTGGCGCCTCGTGCGCCTCCGGCATCAGGCCGGCGACCGGCGCGAGTATTTCGAGGCACCGTCCGATGTGTGGGAGATCTTCCGGGTACTGGCCGAAGAACGGCGTCGCCGCGAGATCGAACCGACGCTCTCGATGCTGCGCAACGCCCTGCTCGAAAAACCCGGCAGTCAGGCCGAACGCCACGCGCAGGAGCGCATGCGCGAGATGCACGAACTGATCGACCGCCTGATGAAGTGGTTCGACGACGTGCAGCGCCTGTCGCCCGAGACCGCCATGAAGCTGATGGGCATGGGCGCCACCGTCACCAAGGTGCTCGGGCTGAAGGACCGGTTGACGGGTGCGGGCAAGGACAGGAAGAAGGCCGATGGGGCCGAGTGAGTCGGGGGAAACGCTCGACCTCGCACCGGACCGAACAACGGTTAGCCCTGCTTGATGAGGTTCTGCAGAACCAGCGCCCCACCCTTGTCCATCAACGTGCCGGCTTCCGCGAGTGTCCCGAGGACGATCGGCGCGAAGCCCAGGTCGCCGACCAGCTTCGAGATGGCGGCGGTGGCCTGCGCATCGTCGCCGGCCAGGAACATGACCCGCCGTCCGCCGTGCTCGACCGGATTCGTTGCCAGCAGCCTGGCCGGGAGTTGATTGAACGTCTTGACCACGCGTGCACCAGCGAAGGCGGACGCCACCACGACCGTGGACGGCTGACCTTTGAGTGCTTCCGGCGGAACGCCGTAGGTGTTCATGGCGTCGACCACGATCTTGTCGGTCCACTGCCCTGCCGCGCGTGCGACATCGACGTGTGCGCTGAACGGCACCGCGAGAATGACCACGTCTGCCTTGACCGCGTCCTGCAATGTCAATGCCGTGACGTAGCCAGCGAGTTCCTTTTCGAGGGTTTCGAGGGTGTCGGGTCCACGCGTGTTGGCGACGCCGACAGCGATGCCGCTGCGCGCGAACTGACGGGCGAGCGCCGAGCCGACGTTGCCCGAGCCGATGATGGAGTAAGTCATGAAGAATCCTTGATTGATTGATGATTGATTGAACGTCGGGGGCCTTCAGGCCGAGATGGCTGCGATGTCGGCGAGCGCCTCTGCGACGGCAGCCTTTTTGGCCTCGGGGCCCATGGCGATGCCTTCGGCGCGCACGACGGTCACGTCGGTGATTCCCAGAAAGGCGAGCAAGCCGATGAGGTAGCTCTCCTGGTGTTCGAGACCCGCCGCCGGGCTGCCAGCCGAATACACGCCCCCCGCGCCGAGGCGATGAAGGCCTTCTTGCCCTTCAGCAGGCCTTCGGGGCCGGTGGCGGTGTAGCGGAAGGTCTTGCCGGCGACCGCGATGCGGTCGATCCAGGCCTTGAGCGGCGTCGGAATCGACAAGTTGTACATGGGCGCGCCGATGACCAGGATGTCCGACGCGAAGAGTTCGTCCATGTACGCGTTGCCCTTGACCAGATCCGCTGTGATGGTCGCGTCTTCGATGGCTGCACCGTTGAAGGCGGCCATGTGGGCGCCGGAGAGGTGCAGCGCCGGGTCGGCCGCCAGGTCGCGGGACACGACCTGGATGCCGGGGTGCAGGACACGGTGGCGCGCGACGAGTTCAGCGGAAAGTTGCCTGCTGACGGACGCGCCGCCGAGCACACTGGAGTCGAGATGAAGGAGTTGCATGAGAGCCTCGAAAGATTGATGAAGAAGTCCGACCTGCCCGCTTCGGCGCACAGGGCCTCGGGAAGTCTTTTCCCGTGGCTTGAATGGTGGAGACGCGGCATCATTCTGAGAAGCCGGTATATTGAGATTCAATCCATCTGCCCTGGAGATGGAAGGAGTTTCAAATGCTCGATGGCGTGTCCCTGGACCAACTGCGAACCTTCATCGCGCCGTGGATGAAGGCAGCTTCTCGGCGGCGGCCCGGCGGCTGAACCGCGTTCAGTCCGCGGTGAGCGGGTGGGTCAGCAGCCTAGAGGGGCAAATCGGCGTCGTGCTGTTCGACAGGTCGGGCCGGTATCCGAAGCTGACGCCCGAGGGCGTTCTCTTGCTGGCGGACGCACGCAACGTCGTGTCGGGCGTCGACACGCTGAAGGCCCGCGCAAGGTTGATGTCTGCCGGGCTGGAAGCAGAGCTCTCCGTCGTGGTGGACGTGTTCTTCCCCACGGCGCTCGTCAGCGCGGCCGCGAAGGCGTTCGTGAGCCGCTTTCCGCTCACGCCGCTGAGGTTGTTCGTGGAGGGGCTGGGGGCGGGTTACGAGCCGGTGCTGGATGGACGCTGCAGCCTGGGAATCCTGGCGCCGCTGGCGGTCGAATTTCCGTCGCTGAGCAGCGAGAGCATCGGCCAAGTGGTCTTGGTCACCGTGGCCGCACCCGACCACCCGCTGGCCAGCTTCAGGCGAACAATTCCAAAGGCCGCATTGGCCCGGCACGTCCAACTCGTGCTCACCGACCGTTCGGAGCTGAGCGCGGGCCGGGACTTCGGCGTCAAGTCGGCTTCGACCTGGCGATTGGCCGACCTGTCCACCAAGCACGCGTTCCTCCGGGACGGCGTGGGCTGGGGCAACATGCCGATGCACATGGTGCAGAGCGACCTCGCGAACGGCGCGCTGGTTTCGCTCGATGTCGAGGACATGCTGCCTGCCGGCTTTTCACTGACGATGGCGGCGTTCCGTCGCGCCTCGGAGCCGCCCGGGCCCGCGGCCAGGTGGCTCGTCGACGACCTGAAGGCGCGCTTTGCGAACGAGGCGACGGACGCTTCGGGCCCTTCACCGACCCGCCCGAAGCGGGCCAAGCCTGCTAGTCCGTCAGGCGCTCCGCCGCCCGGATGAGTTCGGCAGCGAATTCCTGCGCGGCCGGCGTCGGCCGCTTGCCGCGCTGGGAGACGAGGTACAGCGCAATGTGGGTCGACGGGTTGCTCAGCATCGAGACGCCGAGCCCGAGTTGCAGGCAGGCGTCGCGCACGAACGACGGCACCACCGCGTGCCCGTGGCCTGCGCGCACCATCGCCAGCACGGTCCCGATCAAGTTGACGCGCAGCCGCTCGCCCTGGCGCTGGCCGAACTGCGCCAACTGCTTTTCCACCACTGCCTGAATCGGGTTGTCGGCGGGCAGGCTGACCAGTGGCATCCCGGCAATGCTGGCCCAGCTTCGGCTTGCCTGAAGTCCGCCGCGGGCTTTGCCCTTGCCGGGCGGGCTGAGGAACATGAGGCGGAAGTTGCAAAGCGGCCGCCGCACCAACCCCGCCGCCGGCTTGACGAAGAAGCCCAACCCGATGTCCGCTTCGCCCTCGAGCACCCTGCGGCGAACCTGGTTCACGTCGACATCGGCCAGCCGGATGCGAACGTCGGGCCTCGAGCGGGCGAAGTCATGCATCACCGACGGAATCAGGCTGGCGGAAACCATCGGCGTGGCGGCGATTTCCAGACGCTGCCGAATGGCCGCTTCGGAACCTTCGATCGCGTCACCGAGCGCGTGCACTTCGCCGAGGATGCGCTCGGCCACCGGCTGCATCCGCTTGCCGGCATCGGTCAGTGTCACGGTGCGCGTCGTGCGGTCGAACAGGCGTGCGCCGACTTGCTCCTCCAGCTCCTTCACCAGCATGCTCATTCCGGAGGGAGAAAGATGAATTTGCTCGGCCGCTCGCGCAAAGCTTTGCAGTCTGCAGACCTCCAGAAAGGCATGCAACTGCCGCGCGCCGATATTCATCAGTTTGTTTGACGAATTGTTCAGAATGTTCCGTTTGATTCAGGTCAAGGATTGGCGGACATTCTCATGCAAAGCACCACCGAGACAAAAATGACCATCCCTCTTCTTCCTCGTTCCCCCGCCTTGCGACGACGCCAGATCGTGCTCGGCGGCCTGGCCGCCGTGGCCGCACCGTGGGTACGCGCGCAGGGCGACGCGCCGATCAGGCTGGTCGTGCCCTTCACGCCCGGAACCGGCATCGACATGATCGCCCGCCAGATCGGACCGGGTTTGACGTCGCGCCTGAACCGCCCCGTGTTCGTCGACAACAAGCCCGGCGCCTCCGGCAACATCGGCACACAGGAAGTGGCCCGCGCCACGCCTGATGGCAGCACGCTGCTGGTCAGCGTGAACACGCTGGTGATGAACGCCGCGCTTTATCCAGGCTTGCCCTTCAATCCGATGACCGACCTGGCACCGGTGAGCTTGACCAGTTGGGGCCAGCTCATTCTGGTGGCCAGTCTCAAGTCGAAGATCGATTCGCTGCAGGGCTTGATCGCACGCGCGAAGAAAGAACCCGGGGCGCTCAACTACGGCTCCCCCGGTGCCGGCACACCGCATCACCTGGCCATGGAACTGCTGAAGAACCGCGCCCATGTTTCTCTGACGCACATCAGCTATAGAGGCACCGCACCCGCCGTCACCGACATGCTCGGCGGCCAGATCGACGTGATGTTCCTGCCGATCCATGTCGCGCTGCAGCAGGTCAAGGCCGGCAAGCTGAAGGCACTGGCGATCAGTTCGGACAAGGCGAACCCCTTGTTGCCGGATGTGCCGCCTCTGAGCACGCTGAACGTCGGCAACCTGAACGTCGACATGTGGTACGGCGTGCTGGCCCCTGCGGGGACACCGAAGCCCGTCATCGATCGGCTCAACAAGGCGCTCGATGAAATCCTCAAGGACCCCGCCATCAAGACGGCTTTCGAGGTGCAGGGCATGACGCCTGCCCACGACACACCTGACGAATTCGGACGACTCATGGCAGCCGACGCGAAGCGTTGGGCCGAGCTGATCAAGGCACAAGGAATCACAGCGCAATGAACGGTCGAACGAAGGTTGGCGACAGCGAACGCGAGGCAGATGCGCAAGTCGTCGTCGTGGGCGGTGGCCCGGTCGGCATGGGCCTGGCCATCGAGTTGGGACAGCGCGGCGTGCGCACGATCGTGGTGGAGCGCTACCGCGAACCGCAGCCCATTCCCAAGGGGCAGAACCTCACGCAACGGACGATGGAGCACTTTCATTTCTGGGGCGCGGAAAAGCAGTTGCGCGCGGCGCGGACCATTCCGCCCGAGTACGGCATCGGCGGCCTGACGGCCTACGGCACGCTGCTCGGGCCGCACACCTACGACTGGCTGCAGCGCGACCTGGTGAAGCCGTATTACTTCACCGCCAACGAACGCCTGCCGCAATACGCCACCGAGGCCGTGCTGCGCGCGCGCGTGGCAGAACTGCCTGAAGTGCAAACGCTCTACGGCTATGCCGCGCAAGCCGTGACGCAAGACGCCGATGGCGTCACGATCGAGGTCGAGGATCGTGAAAGCGGCCAGCGCCGCGTACTGCGCGCGGACTATCTCGTCGGGTGCGACGGCAGCCGCTCGGTCGTGCGCGAGCAGGTGGGCATGACCCAGACCAAAACCGATCACGACCGCATGATGGTCCTGCTGGTGTTCCGCTCGCACGAGCTTCATCGCCTGCTGGCGCGCTATCCCGGCAAGTCGTACTACAACGTGCTGCATCCCGAGCTCAAGGGCTACTGGAAGTTCTTCGGGCGCGTCGACCTGGGCAGCACCTGGTTCTTCCACGCACCGGTGCCGCCGGGGACCACGAAGGACAACTTCGACTTTCGCGCCTATCTGCAGGATGCGGTGGGCGCGCTCTTCGACATCGAGTTCGAACACATCGGCTTCTGGGACCTTCGCTTCATGATGGCGGACGCGTACCGGAAAGATCGCGTCTTCATCGCGGGCGATGCGGCGCACAGCCATCCGCCCTACGGCGGCTACGGTGTCAACTCGGGGCTGGAAGACGCGCGAAACCTGGGCTGGAAGCTGGCCGCGACGCTGCAGGGTTGGGGCGGCGATGCACTGCTCGACTCCTACGATGCCGAGCGACGACCTGTGTTCGCGTCCACGATGCGCGACTTCATCGCCCGTTCGATTGAAGTTGATCGCGCTTTTCTCGAGAGCCATGATCCGGGGCGCGATCCGGCCGGCTTCGAAAGCTCGTGGCAGGCTCGTGCGAAGGGCGCGGTGGGCGAGGTGCTCGCCTTCGAACCCCACTACGAAGGCTCGCCGCTGTCGATGCAGGGCGAGGTGCCCGAGTCGACGCCCAGTGCGGTCGGTGCGCATCGCTTCGAAGCGCGACCGGGGCACCACCTGGCGCCCGCACTGCTCGATTCGGGACGCAACGTCTTCGATGAGTTGGGCGCTGAATTCACGCTGCTGGACATGGGTGCGGCTGCGGAAGCAGTCGATGCATTCAGGCGTGCGGCCGCTGCGTTGTCAGTGCCGCTGCGCGTGGTGGCCGAGCCGGCCGCCGGCGAGGCGGCTCGCTACGATGCTGCAGTCGTGCTCGTGCGGCCCGATCACTTCGTGGCCTGGTCGGGTGACGAGATGGCGCTCAGTGAAGCCGATGCATCGGAGATATTGCAGCGTGCGACGGGGACGGTTGCCTTGGCGGGCATCCGGTAGATCGGTCTTCACCGGTGTCGACCTTTGAGTGGACAGGGCGTGGCGACGCAAACAGCAAGCACCGGAGCATCAAGGCTTTTCCAGCTTGTCTTCCCGCACGGCGTCGTCGTCCATCAGCTCGTACCACATGGCGTTGAGCACGGCGAAAGCGGCTGCCAGCGGCAGTCCAAGAATCCAGGAGAAGTACCACATAGCGTTTGTTCCTTGATCAGTAGGCGTGCGAGGTCTCGTCGCGAATCGCTTGTTCGTCGACCTTGCCCCACAGCACGTGATAGACCCACGTCGTGTACGCCAGGATGATCGGGATGAAGAAGGCCGTGACCACCAGCATGATGAACAGCGTGAGGTGGCTCGACGACGAATCCCACACGGTGAGGCTGGCGCGCGGGTCGATCGACGACGGCAGGATGAACGGGAACATCGACGCACCCACGCTCAGGATGATGCCGGCGATGCCGAGTGCCGCGGCGACCAGCGCGAGGCCACCGCGCCGCGCCGCGAGCCCGGCCAGCGCACCCAGCGCGCCGATGAATCCACACGCGGGCGCAGCCATCGTCCACGGATGCGCTGCGTAGTTGACCATCCAGGCACCGGCGTGCAGCTCTGCGGTTTTGAGCATCGGGTTCGAAGGTCCGATCGCATCGACCACGCTGCTGATGCGGTACCCGCCGATGAACGACGCCAGCAACACGCCGGCCAGCGCGTAGAGCGCGATCGTGAGCACCGCGGCCACCATGCCGAAGGTACGTGCGCGCTCCGCCACCGGCCCGGCCGTCTTGAGCACCAGCCACGCGGCGCCGTGCATCACGAGCATCGCGACCGACACCAGCCCGCACAGCAGCGCGAACGGGTTGAGCAAGCCGAAGAAGCTGCCGTCGTAGAAGATGTGCATGTCCGCATCGAAGCGAAACGGCACGCCCTGCAGCACGTTGCCGATGGCCACCCCGAAGATCAATGCCGGCACCAGTCCGCTGAAGAACAGCACCCAATCCCAGCGCGCGCGCCATGAAGGCTCTTCGCGTTTGCTGCGGAACTTGAACGCGACGGGCCGCAGGATCAGCGCGGTGAGGATCACGAACATCGCGAGATAGAAGCCAGAGAACGACACCGCGTAGAGCTGCGGCCAGGCCGCGAAGATGGCACCACCGCCGAGGATGAGCCACACCTGGTTGCCCTCCCACACCGGGCCCACGCTGTTGATGACGACGCGGCGCTCCACGTCGTTGCGGGCCGCGAACGGCAGCAGGATGCCGCTGCCGAGATCGAAGCCGTCGGTGACGGCGTAGCCCACCAGCAGCACGCCGATGAGCACCCACCAGATCAGGCGCAGGGTGTCGTAGTCGAGAAGTTGATGCAGGACCATGGGTCACTCCGTTGCGGCGAGGGGGAGATGTGCCGCGGGCACACGTCGTGGAGAGGTCGCGCCGACCTCGGGTGAATGCTCCAGTTCCGGTCCCTTCCGGATCACCTTGAGCAGCAGCTTCATCTCGATCACGAACAACACCGTGTAGATCGCGATGAAGCCGGCCAGCGTGATGAGCAGCGTCGTCACGCCGAGGTCCGACACGGCCACCGCCGTCGGCAGCACGCCTTCGATGACCCAGGGCTGCCGGCCGAACTCGGCCACCAGCCAGCCGGCCTCGATGGCAATCCACGGCAACGGGATCGCCCACACGGCGGCCTTCAGCAGCCAGCGGTGGCGGTCGAGCCGGCGCCGCGCCGACAGCACGAAGAAGATGCCGGTGAGCAGGATCAGAATCATGCCGATACCGACCATCACGCGAAACAGCCAGAAGAGTGGCGCCACCTGCGGCACCGTGTCCCACGCCGCCTTGGCAATTTGTTCATCGGTCGCCTGGCGCGGATCGTCGACGTAGCGCTTGAGCAGCAACGCATAGCCGAGGTCGGGCCCGTTGTTCTCGAAGCTGTCGCGCACGCCCTGCGTCACGGTCTGCGTGCTGCCCGCAGCGCGGATCTGCTGCAGCGCGTCATAGGCCTGGATGCCCAGGCGAATCCGCACCTCGGCGCGCTTCACGAGTTCGTCGATGCCGGGGATCACGGTGTCGAGCGAGCGCGTGCCGATGAGGCCCATGATCGCGGGGATGTGGATCGCGTAGTGCGTCTCGCGCGCGGCCTGGTCGGGAAAGCCGACCACGGTGAACGCGGCGGGCGCCGGCTTGGTCTCCCACATGCCTTCGATGGCCGCGAGCTTCATCTTCTGGTGCTCGCTCGAGAGATAACCGCTCTCGTCGCCGAGCACCGCGACCGACAGCGTCGCTGCAAGTCCGAACGAGGCCGCCACCGTCATCGAGCGCTTGGCCAGTTCGACATGGCGGCCCTTCAGCAGATACCAGGCCGACACGCCGAGCACGAACACCGCCGCGCACACATAGCCCGCCGACACGGTGTGGACGAACTTGGCCTGCGCCACCGGGTTGGTGAGCACTGCGAAGAAGTCGGTGACCTCCATGCGCATCGTCTGCGGATTGAAGGCCGAGCCCACCGGGTTCTGCATCCAGCCGTTGGCGATCAAAATCCACAGCGCCGAGAAGTTCGAGCCGATCGCCACCGCCCAGGTCGTGACGAGGTGACCGACCTTCGAGAGCTTGTCCCAGCCGAAGAAGAACAGCCCGACGAACGTGGCTTCGAGGAAGAAGGCCATGAGCCCTTCGATCGCCAGCGGCGCGCCGAAGATGTCGCCGACGTAGTGGCTGTAATAACTCCAGTTCATGCCGAACTGGAACTCCATCACCACGCCGGTCGCGACGCCCATCGCGAAGTTGATGCCGAAGAGCACGCCCCAGAACTTGGTCATGTCGCGCCAGATCACGCGGCCCGTCATCACGTAGACGGTCTCCATGATGGCGAGCAGGATCGACAGTCCGAGCGTGAGCGGCACGAACAGGAAGTGATAGAGCGCTGTGATCGCGAACTGCAATCGGGAGAGCGCGACGATGTCCAGGTCCATGGGGGTTCCTCTTTTTCTTTCTTGAAATCAGTCGGGGCGCAAGGCGCGCAGGGCCGCATCGAACGGCTCGGTGCCGCGCGCGAGCTCGGCGACGACGCGGCCGTGAGCGAGACAGACGAGCCTGTCGGCCAGCGCGGCCTCGCGCTGCAAATGGGTGGCGATCAGCACGGTGCGATCGCCGGCCTCGGCGGCGAGCCGGTGCAACACGTCGTGCGCGACCGCGGCGTCGAGCGATTCGGTGGGCTCGTCGAGCAGCCAGAGCGGGGTCGGGCGCAGCAACAAGCGCGCGAGCGCG
Organism: Variovorax sp. PAMC 28711; assembly: GCF_001577265.1. Taxonomy (NCBI): domain Bacteria; kingdom Pseudomonadati; phylum Pseudomonadota; class Betaproteobacteria; order Burkholderiales; family Comamonadaceae; genus Variovorax; species Variovorax sp. PAMC 28711. The sequence continues at coordinate 327,648 of NZ_CP014517.1, forward strand.
AGTCGGCGCGACTGGCCGCCCGACAACCCGAGCCCGCCCTCGCTGAGCCGCGTGTCGAGCCCGCTTGCGAGCGCGCTGACGTCGGTGTCCAGCCCGGCTTGCTGCAACGCACGCCAGAGCGCGGCGTCGCTCGCGGTGGGATCGGCCAGCCGCAGGTTGTCGCGCAGCGTGTCCTGGAACAGCTCGGTGCGCTGGGTGAGCAGGCACGATGCCGCGGCGCGCAGCCCGCCGGACATCGGGGTGAGCTCGCCGGCTGCGAGTGCGAGCAGCGTCGACTTGCCGGCGCCGCTGGCGCCGATCACGGCGACGCGTTCGCCGCGGCGCAGCGTCAGGGAAATGCCGTGCAGCACCGCCACTGCGCCACCGTGACTGGCAACGACATCGCGCAGTTGCAATGCCAGGTCGGGATCGACGGGTGGGGCCACATTCGGCGCGACCGCTTCGTCGTCGCGCATGCGCGGTGCCAGGCGGCGAATCGCCAGCCACGTGCGACCGGCGTCGAGCGCGCCGCGGCGCAGGGCGGCGAAGGGCTCGACGGCGGTCAGCGCGATCAGCAGTCCCAGCGCGGCGGCAGGGGCACCGATCGCGCCCTCGCCTGCCAATGCGCCGACGGCGAGCAACACGCCGGCCAGGCTCAGGCTGCCGATGACACCATAGGCAGCGCCGGATGCTGTTTCGAGCCGGTTCAATGCGAGGTCGGCGCGGGCGAGTCGGCTGTCGGCTGCAGCCATTGCATCGCACTGCGCAGCGATGCGCCCGGCCATCACCAGATCGGCCTGGCCGGCGACAAGATCGATCGCGCCCGAACGCAGTGTTTCGATCGCCTGGCCGCGCTGTGCGGCCGGTCGCACCGCGCGGCGCGCGACGACCACGGCCGCGCCGAAACCGCTGAGGGCAAGCCACGACGCGAACACCAGACCGAGCCCGACATGCAGGAACCCGAGCACGACACCCGCCAGCAATGCGGCGCCCAGCGCGGCAAGCGCCGGCACGATCAACCGCAGGTAGAGCGACTCCAGTGCATCGATGTCCGAGGTGAGTCGAAACAGCAGGCGCGCGGGCCGCGCCATCAGCTCGCGCGCCGCGCCCGCCTCGGCCCAGCCGCGAAAGAGACGCACGCGCAGCGCCGCAAGCACCGCGAAGGTGGCGTCGTGCGTCACCAGCCGCTCGCCGTAGCGCGCAGCCGTGCGGCCCACGGCGAGCAGCCGGATGCCGGCGGATGGCATGAAGACGTCGAACATGAACGCGGTCGACGCGCTCAAGCCGGCCAACGCGGTCGCGGTGATGAACCAGCCCGACAGACCGAGCAGCGCCATGCCCGACAACACGGTGACGCAGGCGAGCAAAGCGCCGAGCAGCAGCGCACGCGGCTGCGTCGCTGCGAATGGGCGCAGCACCGTGCGCAGCTCGTCGACAGGCGCTCTCATGCGGCCTCCCGCTGCTGCAGCGGATCGAGCGACACCACGCGGTGCATGCGAGCGGCCAGCACCGGGTCGTGCGTCGCGACGATGAGTGTCTTGCCGCGCGCCAGCCGGAGCAATGCGTCCGTCACGCGACGCGCCGTGTCGGTGTCAAGGTGCGCGGTGGGTTCGTCGACCAGCAGCAGGTCGGCATCGCGGTGGAGCGCCAGGCGCGCGAGCGCGAGCCGCACCGCTTCCCCGCCCGACAGGCCGTTGCCGCCCTCACCCAACATGCTGCGCGGATGCGCCTGGGCAACATCCGCCAGTTCGGCAAACCGCATGGCTGCCTCGACGTGGCGCGTGTCGGCTTCGGCGCGGCCGAGCGCCACATTGGCCTCGACCGATCCTGCGAACACATGCGGTCGCTGGCCCATCCAGCCGATGCGCTGGCGCAGGACCGCGGCCGTGCGGTTGTTGAGCGTGATGCCGCCGATCACGATGTCGCCGCTGGTCGCGGTCTGCAGGCCCGCCAGCAGCGAAAGCAGCGCGGTCTTGCCGGCGCCGCTGTCGCCCATCAATGCAATGTGCTCGCCTGCGCCGACGCGCAGGTCGAAGCCCTCGAACAGGGGCGCTTCGCCCGCATGCGCGAAGTGCAGGTTTCGCACGCCGATCGACGGCGCGGTGCGCGAAGATTCATTCGCAGCCTGCGCACCCTGCGCCGCGTCCCTGCCCGGCATCGGCGGCACAGCGCGACCGAGTTGTTCGAGGGCCTGCAGTGCCGCTTGTCCCGCGGCCCGGTCGTGCCATGCAGCGGACAACTCGCGCAACGGCTCGAAGAACGCGGGCGCCAGCAGCAACACGAACATGCCCTGCCCCAGGCTGAGCCGCTGTCCCCACGCGCCGAAACCCAGCGTGCCGAGCAGATGAAAACCCACATAGGCTGCGACCATCGCGACGCCCAACGCCGAGAACAGTTCGAGCACCGCCGACGACAGGAAGGCGATGCGCAAGACGGCCATGGTGCGCTGGCGCAGCGACTGGGCCGACGCATCGAGCCGCAGGGCCGTGGCATCGACGGCGCCGAAAGCGCGCAACGTGGCGAGTCCGCGCAGGCGATCGAGCAGGAACGCGTTCATGCTGCCCATCTCGACCATCTGCGCTTCGCTCGCGGCACGTGCACGCCAGCCGATGATCGCCATGAACAGGGGAATGACCGGCGCCGAGAACAGCAGCACCAGCGCTGCCAGCCACGACTGGCTGGCCACCACGAGAAGGATCACCAACGGGACCACCATGACGCGCAGGCGGGCCGGCTGGTAGCGCACCAGGTACGGAACCAGCGCCTCCGCCTGCTCTGCGAGCACGCTGGCGACCAGCCCGGATGCGGGGCGGCGGCTGTCGAATGGCGCGCCTGCGGCCAGCACGGCAACCGCCTGCGCACGCAACATCGACAGCCGCGCCCGCGCCATGGCGAACACGCGACGCGCGCCCCATGCCTCGCACAGCACCCTTGTGAGACCAAGCACCACGATGCCGAGGGCGGGCTGCCACGCCGCATCGAAACCGCGTCCATCGGCGATGCCCTGCACCGCCAGCGCCAGCAGCGCGGCTTGCGGCAACCAGAGCAGCGGCGCGCCTGCCAGCGCTGCATTGCCTGCCGAGGGCAGTGCAATCGGTCGCGAGGACGGTCGTGGCGAGCGCATCGGGATCATTCTGTTATTTTGCGTAATTTCAGTATTTACTGAAATTTGCAGAATGATAACGCGTAGCTGGGCGCTTGAACAGCCCTGCCCACAGCCCGGCCGTCAGGCTGCGCAGCGGGCCCTCACGTCACTTCATCTCACAGGGCGAGCCGCTGCCGTGCCGCGTTGTATTCGCGCTTGAGCTTGTCGATGTAAGCAGCTGCGGTGGCGACTTCGGTGATCGCGCCGATGCCCTGCCCCGAGCCCCAGATGTCCTTCCAGGCTTTGGCCTTGGCGCCGTCGCCGGTACCGAAGTCCATGGTCTTCAAATCACCCTGAGGCAGGTTGGTCGGGTCCATGCCGGCCGCCACGATCGACGGCGCGAGGTAGTTGCCGTGCACCCCGGTGAACAGGTTGGAATAGACGATGTCGTCGGAACTGCCGTCGACGATCGCCTGCTTGTAGCCGTCGCTGGCGCGCGCTTCTTCGGTCGCGATGAAAGCGGTGCCGATGTAGGCGAAGTCGGCGCCCATGGCCTGGGCGGCGAGCACCGCGTCGCCGGTGGAGATCGAACCCGACAGCGCGATGGGGCCGTCGAACCACTGGCGGATTTCCTGAATCAGCGCGAAAGGGCTCTTCACGCCCGCGTGGCCGCCGGCACCGGCTGCCACGGCAATGATGCCGTCGGCGCCCTTCTCGATGGCCTTCTTCGCGAACTTGTTGTCGATGATGTCGTGCAGCGTGACGCCGCCGTAGCTGTGCACCGCCTCATTGACGTCGACGCGCGCGCCCAGCGAGGTGATGACGATCGGCACCTTGTACTTCACGACCATCGCCATGTCGTGCTCGAGCCGGTCGTTGCTCTTGTGCACGATCTGGTTGATCGCGAACGGTGCGGCCGGTTTGTCGGGATTGGCCTTGTTGTAGGCCGCGAGTTCTTCGGTGATCTCGATGAGCCACTCTTCGAGCTGCGCTGCCGGCCGAGCGTTGAGTGCCGGCATGGAGCCCACCACGCCGGCCTTGCACTGGGCGATCACCAGCTTGGGCGTGCTGATGATGAAGAGCGGCGAGCCGATGATCGGCAGCGGCAGGTTGGCGAGGACGGAAGGAAGTTTCGACATGGAGTCTTGTCTCTTGAAGTTGTTGGAAAACCGGAATCAGAACGCTTCGAGCGCCAGCGCGGTCACGCTTTCTGCGCCGTCGACGATGCTGTCGCGGATGCCTGGCACCTTGTTCAGGATGTGCTCGGCATAGAAGCGCGCGGTGGCAATCTTCGCCAGCATGAAGTCGGTGTCGAAGCTGCGCGATGCGAGGTCTTCGGCAATGATCAGCGAGCGCGCCAGCTGCCAGCCGGCCATGAGGTTGCCTGCCAGCATGAGGTACGGCACGCTGCCCGAGAACACCGCGTTGGGCGACGCTTTCGTCTGGCCGGCCACGAAGTCGACCACTTCGACGAAAGCCTCGCGCGCCGCGGTCAGGCGCTTCAGCACCGCGGCCGCCGCGGGCCGGTCGCTCTTCGCGAGTTCGGCTTCGGTCTTCTCGATCTGCGCGGCGATCGCCTTCGCGGTCTGCCCGCCGTCGCGCGCGGTCTTGCGACCCACCAAGTCGTTGGCCTGGATCGCGGTGGTGCCTTCGTAGATCGTGAGGATCTTCGCGTCGCGGTAGTACTGCGCCGCACCGGTCTCCTCGATGAAGCCCATGCCGCCATGCACCTGCACGCCGAGCGACGTCACTTCGAGGCTCATCTCGGTGCTGAAGCCCTTGATCAGCGGCACCATGAATTCGTAGAAGGCCGCGTTCTCTTTGCGCGTGTCGGCGTCTTCGTGGTGGTGCGCGGCGTCGTAGGCGGCTGCCGCTACCGAGGCCATCGCACGGCAGCCTTCGGTGTAGGCACGCATCGTCATGAGCATGCGCTTCACGTCGGGGTGGTGAATGATCGGCGCGCTGGTGTTCATCGAGCCGTCGACCGGGCGGCTCTGCACGCGGTCCTTCGCATAGGCCACCGCATGCTGGTACGAGCGCTCGGCGATCGCGATGCCCTGCACGCCGACCGCGTAGCGCGCCGAGTTCATCATGATGAACATGTACTCGAGACCACGGTTCTCCTGGCCCACAAGGTACCCGACGGCACCGCCGTGGTCGCCGTACTGCAACACCGCCGTCGGCGACGCCTTGATGCCGAGCTTGTGTTCGATGCTCACGCAGTGCACATCGTTGCGCTCACCCAGCGAACCGTCCTGGTCCACCATGAACTTCGGCACCACGAACAGGCTGATGCCCTTGACGCCCTCGGGCGCGCCGGAGACGCGGGCCAGCACGAGGTGGACGATGTTCTCGGCCATGTCGTGCTCACCGTAGGTGATGTAGATCTTGGTGCCGAACACCTTGTAAGTGCCGTCGGCCTGCGGCTCCGCACGGCTGCGCACCATGGCCAGGTCGCTGCCGGCCTGCGGTTCGGTCAGGTTCATCGTGCCGGTCCACTGGCCACTCACAAGCTTCTCGAGATAGATGGCCTTGAGTTCATCCGAACCGGCGGTCAACAGCGCTTCGGTGGCGCCGTCGCTCAGCAGCGGGCACAGGGCGAAGCTCATGTTGGCCGAGTTCAGCATCTCGGTGCACGCGGCGCCGATGGTCTTGGGCAAGCCCTGGCCACCGAATTCGCCGGGATGCTGCAACCCCTGCCAGCCGCCCGCGGCGTACTGCGCGAAGGCTTCCTTGAAGCCGGGCGTCGTCGTGACGACACCGTCCTTGAACGACGACGGATTGCGGTCGCCCGCCACATTCAGCGGCGCGATCACGTCCTGGTTGAAGCGCGCGCATTCTTCGAGCACGGCCTGCGCGGTTTCGAGTCCGGCTTCTTCGAGGCCCGGCATGGTCGCGACCTGCGCGATGTTCGCGAGGTGCTCGATGTCGAACAGCATGTCCTTGATCGGGGCGGTGTAGCTCATGGGGTTGTCTCCAGCGAAAGATGTGAAAAGGGCATCGCGAACGATGCCCTTCGAAGACCGGTCAGCGGTCGGGAATCAGATGGCCTTGACCAGTTCCGGCACCGCCACGAACAGGTCGGCCACCAAGCCGTAGTCGGCCACCGAGAAGATCGGTGCTTCTTCGTCCTTGTTGATCGCGACGATCACCTTGGAGTCCTTCATGCCGGCCAGATGCTGGATCGCGCCCGAGATGCCGGCAGCGATGTAGAGCTGCGGCGCGACGATCTTGCCGGTCTGGCCCACTTGCCAGTCGTTCGGCGCGTAGCCTGCGTCGACAGCGGCACGCGAAGCGCCGAGGCCTGCATTGAGCTTGTCGGCCAGCGGGGCCATGACTTCCTGGAACTTCTCGGCGCTGCCCAGCGCACGGCCGCCCGACACGATGATCTTGGCGGCGGTGAGTTCGGGGCGTTCGCTCTTGGTGACTTCGCGTCCGACGAAGCTCGACTTGCCGCTGTCGGCCACGCCTTCGGCGGTTTCCACGGTGGCACTGCCGCCGGTCGCAGCCGCGGCATCAAAGCCGGTCGTGCGCACGGTGATCACCTTGGTCGCGTCGGTGCTCTGCACGGTGGCGATCGCGTTGCCGGCGTAGATCGGGCGCTCGAAAGTGTCGGGGCTCTCGACCTTGGTGATGTCGGAGATCTGCGCAACGTCGAGCTTGGCGGCCACACGGGGTGCAACGTTCTTGCCGTTGGCAGTCGAGGGGAACAGGATGTGGCTGTAGTTCGAGGCGATGGCCAGCACCTGCGCAGCCACGTTCTCGGCGAGGTTCTCGGCCAGGCTCGGGCTGTCGGCCACGATGACCTTGGCGACGCCGGCGATCTGCGCGGCGATCTTGCCGGCTTCGGCGGCGTTGGCGCCGGCCACCAGCACATGCACGTCGCCACCGCAGGCGATCGCCGCGGTCACGGTGTTGAGGGTCGCGGGCTTGATGGTCGCGTGGTCGTGTTCGGCAATAACAAGTGCAGTCATGTCAGATCACCTTCGCTTCGTTCTTGAGCTTGTCGACCAGGGCGGCCACGTCGGCCACCTTGATGCCGGCACCGCGCTTGGGCGGCTCGCTCACTTTGAGGGTCTTCAGGCGCGGCGTAACGTCGACACCGAGGTCTTCGGGCTTGAAGACGTCGAGCGTCTTCTTCTTGGCCTTCATGATGTTCGGCAGCGTGACGTAGCGCGGCTCGTTCAGGCGCAGGTCGGTCGTGATGACGGCCGGCAGCGTGAGCGTCAGGGTTTCCATGCCGCCGTCGACTTCTCGCGCCACGGTGACCTTGCCGTCCGCCAGGTCGACCTTGGAAGCGAAGGTGGCTTGCGGCAGGTCGGCCAGCGCGGCCAGCATCTGGCCGGTCTGGTTGGCGTCGTCGTCGATCGCCTGCTTGCCGAGGATGATGAGTTGCGGCTGCTCCTTGTCGACCAGCGCCTTCAGCAGCTTGGCGACGGCCAGCGGCTGCAGCTCTTCGGTGGTTTCGACGAGGATGCCGCGATCGGCACCGATGGCCATCGCGGTACGCAGGGTTTCCTGGCATTTCGTGTCGCCGCACGAGACGGCGATCACTTCGGTGACCAGGCCCTTCTCTTTCAGTCGGACCGCTTCTTCGACGGCGATCTCGTCGAAGGGATTCATGCTCATCTTGACGTTGGCGATGTCGACGCCGGTGCCGTCACTCTTGACGCGAACCTTGACGTTGTAGTCGACGACCCGTTTGACAGGTACCAGAACCTTCATTGGTATGACTCCATTGGATTGCAAAACCGGGGTGGCAGGGCAGCCGAACATTCTAGGCGGCGACCCCTCACGGTACTGTCCATTTCAATCAGCCCCGCCTGCGGCAAGGGAAAAAACGAACGACCGTGCTTTTCCGTGATTATAGGCGAGTGTCTTGCGCAGAAGACCCGTTCGTCGGCAAGGACTCCACGCGCACCACGCGCTGCGGATACGGAATGTCGATCTGCGCCGCACGCAGGCCTTCGAGGATCGCGACGTTGATGTCGGAGCGCACATTGTCCTTGCCCTTGTCGGGGTCGGCGATCCAGAAGTGCAGATTGAACTCGATGCCGTCCGGCGCGAAGTTCACGAGATACGCCACCGGCGCAGGATCGGTCATCACGCGCGCCTGCGCCGCGGCCGCGCCGGTGAGGATGCCCTGCACCTCGGACATGTTGCTTTCGTACCCAACCACGATGTGGGTCTGGATGTTGAACTTGCGATCGGCCAGCGAGAGGTTTTCCACCCGGCTGGTGATGAGCGATTCGTTCGGCACGATCGACTCGCGCCCGTTGCCAGCGCGCACGAGCGTGTAGCGCGTCTTGATGTCGGTGATGCGGCCTTCGAAGCCGTCGACCTTCACGTTGTCGCCGATGCGGATCGAGCGCTCCAGCAGGATCACGAAACCGCTCACGTAGTTCGCCGCGAGCTTCTGCAACCCGAGGCCGAGACCGACGCCGAGCGCGCCCCCGAGCACCGACAACGCGGTGAGATCCACACCCACTGCCGACAGCGCGAACAGGAGGCCGATGAGCAGCAGGACCGCGCGGATCGCGTTCGATGCAACCTTGCGCATCGAGAGGTCGGTGACCGCTTCGCGCAGGATGCGCTTCTCGATGGTGGCGGCAATCCAGAGCGCGATCATGAGCACCACGCCGGCCGACAGGATGCCCTCGAACACCGTGCGCACGCTGACGCGCGTCTTGCCGAAGGCCAGCGTGATCTGGTCGAGTTCGGCAAGCACCGGCGGCAGCAACCCGACGATCCAGAGGATCGCCGCGATCCACGCAACCCACGAAATGGTCCGCTCGACCAGTCGCACCAGCGACGACGCGGGATACACCGCGCGCAGCACTCGAGCAAAGAGGCGGATGGCAGCCAGCGACAGAAACACCGACACCGCGATGCGCAGTACCAGCACCGGCTGGAACGTGATCACGCCGCGGCGAGCGAGGTCGGTCAGCAACAGCGCGAGCAAGGGAAACAGCAGTCCGTCGTAGGTGCGCTCGCCGAACCAGATCGAGTCTTTCGCCTGGTCGCGCCCGAACCAGCGGCAGAGGCCCCAGGCCAACGCCACACAGAGGGCCAGCACCAGCAACTCGACCGTGACGGTCCGGAAATCGATCAGCGCAAGACGCCGCTGGAAGTCGCTGAGCATCGAGGCTACAGGTCGGCCAGCACGCGGATGTGCGCCTCGACGCTGCGCGCGAGCGCGTCGAGGTGGTAGCCGCCTTCCAGCATCGAGACGATGCGGCCCTTCGAATAGCGGCGCGCGATGTCGTGGATGCGGCTGGTGATCCAGGTGAAGTCGTTCTCGTTGAGCCCCATCTGGGCCAGGTCGTCGTCGCGGTGCGCGTCGAAACCGGCGCTCACGAAGATCATCTCGGGCTGGAACGCTTCGAGGCGCGGAATCCACATCATCTCGATGAGTTCGCGCACGTCCATGCCCTTGGTGTAGGCCGGCACAGGCAGGTTCAGCATGTTCTCGGCCGGATGGTCGGCACCGCTGTACGGATAGAACGGATGCTGGAAGAAGCCGACCATCAGCACATGCGGGTCGTTCGACAGGATGTTCTCGGTGCCGTTGCCGTGGTGCACATCGAAGTCGACCACCGCGACGCGCTTGAGCCCGTGCACTTCGACGGCATGCCGTGCCGCGATGGCGATGTTGTTCAGGAAGCAAAAGCCCATCGCCTGGTCGCGACACGCGTGATGCCCTGGTGGACGCACGGCGCAAAAGGCGTTTTCGAGCTGGCCCGAAATGACCGCGTCGGTCGCGGCGATGGCAGCGCCGGCGGCACGGCGCGCCGCCAGCACGGTGAACCGGTTGAGCGATGTGTCGGGGTCGACCTGCGCATAGGCCGGACCGCCGACCGACACATCAGCGATCAGGCGCTGACTGAGTTCTTCGAGGTGTTCGACATGCGCCGCAGTGTGGGCGCGCGTGATTTGCGGCAGCGTGGCGAGCGGGACATCGCAACGCTCGAGGGCGTCGCCGACGCCGGTCGCCAACAGTCGATCTTCAATGGCATCGAGGCGTTCGGGGCACTCGGGATGGCCGCGGCCCATCTCGTGCTTCCAGAAATCGCGGTGCGTGAAATAACCGGTTTTTCCCATGTCTCGATGGCAGCCGAGGCCTCATGCAGCGTGGGGCTGCGAGGCTTGCGGTATGGTTTGCATATGGATACAAAATTGGACGTCGCAACGAAGCTCGCCAGCCTGTTGAGTCAGCTTAACACGGTGATTGTGGGCAAAGAGGCGCAGGTCCGCGACTGCGTGGCCTGCCTTTTGGCCGGTGGTCATCTGCTGATCGAAGATGTGCCCGGCGTGGGCAAAACCACCCTTGCCCACGCCCTTTCGCACACCTTCGGCCTGCAGTTCTCGCGCGTGCAGTTCACCGCGGACCTGATGCCGGGCGACCTGTCGGGCGTCGCGATCTACGATCGCGGGCAACAGGCCTTCGTGTTCCATCCCGGGCCGATCTTTGCCCAGGTGCTGCTGGCCGACGAGATCAACCGCGCGAGCCCCAAGACGCAAAGCGCACTGCTCGAAGCGATGGAAGAGAAGCAGGTCACCGTCGAGGGCGAAACCCGGCCGTTGCCGACGCCCTTCTTCGTGATCGCCACGCAGAACCCGCACGACCAGCTTGGCACGTTCGCGTTGCCCGAGTCGCAGCTCGACCGGTTCCTCATGCGCATCTCGCTCGGCTACCCCGACCGCGCCGCCGAGCGCCTGTTGCTGGCCGGTGCCGACCGGCGCGAAATGCTGGCCAGCCTGCCCGCCCTGCTGACGGCCGGCGAGCTCACGGCGTTGCAGCAGGAGGTGCAGCAGGTGCATGCGGCCGAACCTTTGCTCAACTATGTGCAGGACCTGATCGCCGCGACGCGCAGCGGGCGCTGGTTCCTGCAGGGCCTGTCGCCACGCGCGGGCATCGCGGTGCTGCGCGCCGCCAAGGCGCAGGCGCTGCTCGCCAACCGCGACTATGTCGCGCCCGACGACGTGCAGGCGGTGCTGCCGCAGACCATCGCCCACCGGCTCACCCCGGTCGGCGACGCGGGTCGCGGTGCGGTCGAGCAGGTGCGTGCCATGGTCGCGGCGACGCCCTTGCCGTGAATCCGCTGGCGTTCGCGCGTCGACGCCTCGACGGCTGGTTCCTGTCGCGCCGGCCGCCGAGCGACACGCTCGAACTCACGCAGCGCAACGTCTACATCGTGCCGACGCGCGCCGGCTGGATGCTGGCCGGCACGCTGCTGGTGCTGCTGATCGCATCGATCAACTACCAGCTCAACCTCGGCTACCTGCTCACCTTCCTGCTCGCGGGGAGCGTGGCGGTCGGCATGCACGTGTGCCACGGCACCCTGCGCGGCCTGGCGCTGCACCTGATCGCGCCCGAGGCGCAGTACGCAGGCGCCGCAGCGGTCTTCCGGGTCGTGCTTCACAACGCGCGGCGCTCGGTTCGCTACGGCATCGGCATGGCGGTGCGCGGCAGCGGCCAGTGGGCCTGGAGCGACGTGCCGGCGGGCGGCAGCGAGACGGTGGAGATCGCGTTCCAGCCGCCGCGCCGCGGTGTCTATCCGGTGCCGCCGCTCACTGCCGAGACGCGGTTTCCGCTCGGCACCTTTCGCGTGTGGTGCGTCTGGAGGCCGGCGGCGCAGATGCTGGTCTACCCGGCGCCCGAGCTGCATCCACCGGCCCTGCCGCCCGGCGAACCGCTGTCGGGCCAGTCCGCCGCGGCTGCGCTGATGCGCACCCAGGCCGCGGGCGAATACGACGGCGTGCGGCCCTACCGCCGCGGCGATCCGCTCAAGCTGGTGGTCTGGAAGAAAGCGGCGCGCGCGCAAGCCGCCGGCTCCGACGACCTGGCGAGCCGCGACACCCAGCAGACGCAACACGAACAACTCTGGCTCGATGCGCAAGCCGCCGCCCTGCCCGACCTGGAGGCGCGCCTGTCCCGCCTGTGCGCCTGGGTGTTGATGGCGGACCGCCTCGGCGTCGACTACGGGCTGCGCGTCCCCGGCCGCACGCTGAAACCCTCGCAAGGCGAAGCGCACAAGCGCGCGTGTCTCGAGGTGCTGGCGACATGCTGAACCCTGCCAACCGACCGCTCGGCCGCCTGGCCAGCCTGCCGCGCGACGCGCGCGACACGCTGTTTCTGCTCGGCGTGATCGCGCTCATCGTGCTGCCCCAAGTCGGCAACCTGCCCTGGTGGTGCACGGCGCTGACCGCTGCGGTGTTGGGGTGGCGCGGCGCGCTCGCGGTCCGGGCCCGCCCGCTGCCGGGCCGCTGGTGGCGCGCCGCGTTGTTGATCGTCACCGTGGCGGCCACTTTCGCCACGCACCGCACGCTGCTCGGCCGCGATGCCGGCGTCACGCTCGTCGTCGTGCTGCTCGCGCTCAAGACGCTGGAGCTGCGCGCCCGGCGCGATGCGTTCGTGATCTTCTTTCTGGGCTTCTTCGCGATGCTCACGAACTTCTTCTATTCGCAGTCGCTCACGACGGCGTTCATCATGCTGCTCGCGCTGCTCGGCCTGCTGACGGCGCTGGTCAACGCGCACATGCCGGTCGGCCGGCCGCCGCTCGCGCAGGCGGCGCGCACAGCCTGCGGCATGGCGCTGCTCGGCGCGCCGATCATGCTGGTGCTGTTCCTGTTGTTTCCGCGGCTCGCGCCGTTGTGGGGCACGCCCGGCGACGCCATGACCGGACGCAGCGGCCTGTCGAACACCATGCGCGTCGGCACCATCGCGCGGCTCGCGCTGGACGACACCATCGCCGCACGCGTCAAGTTCGAAGGCACACCGCCAGCCCAGCGCGACATGTACTTTCGGGGTCCGGTGCTCGCGCAATTCGACGGCCGCGAATGGACGGCCCTGCCGTCGTGGTCGCGCGGCACCCGCACATCGAACCTGCGCGTGCAGGGCGAGCCGGTGCGCTACGAGGTGACGCTCGAGCCGAGCAATCGGCCCTGGCTTCTCGCACTCGACGCGGCGAAGGAACGTCCGGCCGGACCCGGCCTCGAAGTGAGCGGCACGCCGGACCTGCAATGGTTTTCGACCCGCATCCTCAACGATTTGACGCGCTACCGTGCCGAGAGCTACACGCGGTTCCTGAGCGGCCCGGTGCGGCGTGACGCGACGCTGGACGCCAACCTCGCGCTGCCGCGCAACTCGAACCCGCGAACGGTCGCGCTGGCGGCCGAAATGCGCGCCGACCCGGCGCTCGCCGGCGCCACCACGCAAGGCTTTGTGCGCGCCGTGCAGGAGCGCCTGCGCACCGGCGGCTACACCTACACACTCGACCCCGGCGTGTACGGCGAGCAGACCGCCGACGAGTTCTGGTTCGATCGCAAGGAAGGCTTTTGCGAACACATCGCATCGTCTTTCGTGGTCCTCATGCGCGCGCTCGACATCCCGGCCCGCATCGTCACCGGTTACCAGGGCGGCGAGCTCAATGGCGTCGACAACTACTGGGTGTTGCGCCAGAGCGATGCGCACGCGTGGGCCGAGGTCTGGCAGGAAGGCAGCGGCTGGGTGCGCGTCGACCCGACGGCGTCGGTCTCGCCGAACCGCATCGGCCTCTTCAATCGCCTCGCGCCGCAGCCGGGGCTGTTCGCCGGCGCCATCGGCACCTTCAGCCCGACGCTCTTGCAGGACGTGCGCGCGGCCTGGGAAGCCGTCAACAACGGCTGGAACCAGTGGGTGCTGAGCTACACGCAGAGTCGCCAGCTCGACCTGCTGAAGAGCCTCGGCTTCGATGCGCCCAGCCTGCAAGACCTGATCACGGTGCTGGCCTGGCTCATCGTCGTCGTGAGCGTCGCTGGCGGCGGCTGGACCTTGTGGGAACGCAGCCAGCACGACCCGTGGTTGCGGCTGCTGCGCCAGGCGCGCAGCCGCTTGCAGAAGGCCGGCCTCGAGGTGCCCGAAGCGGCGCCACCGCGTCAGATGGCGCAACAGGCCCGCGCGCGTTTCGGTGCCGCCGCGCGACCCGCCGCCGAGTGGCTGATCCAGCTCGAGGCGCAGCGCTACGCCAAGACCAGCGCCGACGCGACACGCGACTTGCGCACATTGCGCGCGGCGTTCCGCCGGATCGTCTGGCCACGCTGAGGCGCTGCAGCGCGCGCGGCACAATCTGCGCATGCGACGTTTTTCCACGAAGTTCTTCTCCGGCGCCCTCGTTGCGCTGGTCGCCTGCGCAGTTTCCACCGGTGCGGTTGCCCAAAAACCGGCAACCAAGCGGGTCACGGCCGTGCAGGGCGGCGCGCCTTACGCCACGCGTGCCGATGCGATGCAGTTCGCCGACGATGTGGCGGCACGCAACCAGCTCGATCGCGAATGGGTGCGCACCACGATCGGCAGTGCGCGTTACCTCTCAAACGTGCCCCGCCTCATGCTGCCGGCGCCCGCGGGAACGCCGAAGAACTGGCGCGTGTATCGCAGCCGCTTCATCGACCCGGTGCGCATCGCCGCCGGCGTGCGCTTCTGGCGCGCGAACCGCGCCACGCTGGCGCGCGCCGAGGCGACCTACGGCGTGCCGCCGGAAATCATCGTCGGCATCATCGGCGTCGAGACGATCTACGGCCAGAACATGGGCAACTTCCGGGTGATCGACGCCCTCGCGACGCTGGCCTTCGATTTTCCGCAAGGCCATCCGCGCGCTGCCGAACGCCAGGCGTTTTTCCGAGGCGAGCTCGAAAGCTTCCTGAGCACCGAAAGCCGCACCTCGGCCGATCCGATGGTGCCGCTCGGCAGCTACGCCGGCGCGATGGGCATGCCGCAGTTCATGCCGAGCAGCATCGCCAAGTACGCGGTCGATTTCGACGGCGACGGCCGCATCGACCTGATCCACAGCGTGGACGACGTGATCGGCTCGGTGGGCAGCTACTTCAAGGCCTTCGGCTGGCAGCCTGGCCGGCCCGCCATCCTGCCGGTGCGCTTCGACGAGGCCCGGCTGAAAAAGGCGGTGCTGCTGGCGCCCGACATCCTGCCGACCTTCAGCGCCGACAGCTTCACCGCCGCCGGCGGCGTGCTGGACGGCGATGCCCAGAACTACAAGGGACTGATCGCACTGATCGAGCTGCAGAACGGCGGCGAGGCACCGACCTATGTCGCCGGTACGCAGAACTTCTACGCGATCACGCGCTACAACTGGTCGAGCTACTACGCGATGTCGGTGCTCGAACTCGGCCGCGAAGTGCGCGCTGCGATGACGCGCTGAGCCCGTGGATCCAGACCCGGACTTGCCGCCGGTCTGCGTTCAAAGCCGTGCCTGCGCCCGCACCGTCCCGGCGGCGTCGAGCACGAACGCCTCGCCCGACGCCGCATAGCGACCCGTCAGCGCGGTGATGTTCACCTGGTGCGTGACCCATACCTCGAAGCCGTTGGGCGGCAGCGCACGCAATGCTTCGCGCAGCCGCGCCGTCGCTGCGGGCGACAGCGCGGCGTCGTCGAACGTGGAATTGAGCGGTGGCCACGGCTGGACGGTGCCGAACGCGAGCCGCGCGGTTTCGCTGCAGCGGCACCATGCGCTCGACCGCACGGCCAGCGGCCGCAGCTGGCGAGCCGCGAACCATTCGCCGATGCGACGCGCCTGAACCCGGCCTTCCTCATTCAGGTTGCGCTGCGTGCTGCAGGTGTCCAGGCGAAAGCCCGCAGGGTCGCCGATGCCAGATACCGTCTGGCCATGGCGAAACACCACGGCGCAGCCGCCTGCGCGCAGTGCGCGGGCCAGGACATCGTCGTCGGCGGCCCGAGCGCCTGCCCAGGGCAGCAGCGCCAGGGCGCCCAGTTCACGTCGTCGCATCTGAATCACCGTAGGCCGAAAGAGAAACCGCAGGCTAGCAAAACGACGCTGCCCCTGAAAGAAAAAGGGCTGCTGCACCTTGCGGCACAGCAGCCCCACGTCGCGCGGTTGCGTGACTCAGCGCACCTTGCCGTCCTTCCAGGCGCTCAGCAACTTGTTGTAGTCGATGGTCTCGCCCTTCGGCTTTTCATTGGCCAGCTTTTTCCAAGGCGCGTGGTCGTCGCTCAGGTATTTCGCAGGATCGCCCTTGGGATTCAGCTTGGGGCGCACTTGGCCATGCCGGCGCGCTCGAGGCGGGCCATCACGTTGTCCATCTCGTCGGCCAGGTTGTCCATCGCCTTCTGCGGCGTCTTCTCACCCGTGACCGCCTCGGCCACGTTCTTCCACCACAGCTGCGCGAGCTTCGGGTAGTCGGGCACGTTGGTGCCGGTCGGCGTCCAGGCCACGCGCGCCGGGCTCCGGTAGAACTCGATCAGGCCACCATACTTGCCCGCGTTCTGGGTGAAATAGTCGGAGCGAATGTCGCTGTCGCGAATGAACGTCAGGCCAGTGATGGACTTCTTGAGCGACGTGGTCTTGGCCGTCACGAACTGCGCGTACAGCCAGGCCGCTGCCGTCTTGTTGGCGTCGTGGCCCTTGAAGAAGGTCCACGAACCGACGTCCTGATAGCCGTTCTGCATGCCCTGCTTCCAGTACGGGCCGTTCGGGCCAGGCGCCATGCGCCACTTCGGTGAGCCGTCTTCATTGACGACCGGCAGGCCCTTCTTGGTCATGTCGGCGGTAAAGGCGGTGTACCAGAAGATCTGTTGTGCGATCTGGCCCTGCGCCGGCACCGGCCCGGACTCGCCGAAGGTCATGCCCATGGCTTCCTTGGGCGCGTACTTCTTCATCCAGTCGATGTACTTGGTGAGCGCGTAGACCGCAGCCGGTGAATTGGTGGCGCCGCCACGCGACACCGACGCGCCGGTCGGCGTGCACTTGTCAGCCGCCACGCGAATGCCCCATTCGTCGATCGGCATGCCGTTCGGAATGCCCTTGTCGGCCGCACCGGCCATCGACAGCCACGCATCGGTGAAGCGCCAGCCGAGCGACGGGTCCTTCTTGCCGTAGTCCATGTGACCGTAGATCGGCTTGCCGTCGATGGTCTTCACGTCGACGCTGAAGAAATCGGCGATGTCCTCGTAGGCGCTCCAGTTCAGCGGCACGCCCAGGTCGTAGCCGTACTTGGCCTTGAACTTGTCCTGCAGGTCCTTGCGCGCGAACAGGTCGGCGCGGAACCAGTACAGGTTGGCGAACTGCTGGTCGGGCAGCTGGTACATCTGGCCGTCGGGCGCCGTCGTGAAGCTGGTGCCGATGTAGTCCTTCAGGTCGATGCCCGGGTTCGTGAATTCCTTGCCGGCGCCCCCCATGTACTCGGTGAGCGACATGATCTTGCCGTACCGGTAGTGGGTGCCGATCAGGTCGGAATCGTTGACCCAGCCGTCGTAGATCGACTTGCCCGACTGCATCGAGGTCTGCAACTTCTCGACCACGTCGCCTTCCTGGATCAGGTCGTGCTTGACCTTGATGCCGGTGATTTCCTCGAAGGCCTTGGCCAGCGTTTTGGATTCGTACTCGTGCGTCGTGAGCGTTTCGGACACGACCGAGATTTCCTTGACGCCCTTGGCCTGCAGCTTCTTGGCCGCGTCGATGAACCACTTCATCTCCTCCATCTGCTTGTCCTTGGACAAGGTCGATGGCTGGAATTCGCTGTCGATCCATTTCTTGGCTTCGGCCTCTCCTGCCGACGCACCGTGCGCAGCGAACATCGCCGCTGCCAGTGCCAGTGCCGTGTAGCGCATCTTCATGAGTTTGTCTCCTCGGTTGTGCTTCCCCGGTGTTGTCTGATCACGGCTCCGGGGAAGCGGAGAGCCGGATTCCTTGGATTCAACGGGCCGTCAGCCCTTGCGCATCACCAAAGCGAGCACGCCCATCGACAGCACGAAGCTGATCCAGATCGACGGCTCGGCCTCGAGGCTCAGCCACTCCTGGAACTTCCCCGCCAGACCGATGAACACGAGGTTGACGTAGGCCGCCGCGAGCAGGCCGATGAAGAGCCGATCGCCGCGCGTCGTCTCGATCGGCAGCCAGCCCTTGCGCAGTACCGTGGGCGACTTGAACTCCCACACGGTCATGCCGGCGAGCATCAGCGCGATGCAGGTAAAGAACACGGCCACCGGGGTGGTCCAGACCATCCAGTCGAACATCAAACTCTCCCCATGGCAAAGCCTTTGGCAATGTAATGGCGCACGAACCAGATGACGATCGCGCCGGGCACGATGGTCAGCACACCCGCCGCGGCGAGCGTGGCCCAGTCCATGCCCGAGGCGCTGACCGTGCGCGTCATGGTCGCGACGATCGGCTTGGCATTCACGCTGGTCAACGTGCGGGCCAGCAGCAACTCGACCCAGCTGAACATGAAGCAGAAGAAGGCCGCCACGCCGACGCCCGCCTTGATCAGCGGCAGGAAGATCCGCACGAAAAACTTCGGGAAGCTGTAGCCGTCGATGTAGGCCGTCTCGTCGATCTCGCGCGGAATGCCGCTCATGAAGCCCTCCAGAATCCACACCGCCAGCGGCACGTTGAACAGCAGGTGGGCCAGCGCCACGCCCAGGTGCGTGTCCATGAGGCCGACGGTGCTGTAGAGCTGGAAGAACGGCAGCAGGAACACCGCGGGCGGCGTCATGCGGTTGGTCAGCAGCCAGAAGAAGACGTGCTTGTCGCCCAGGAACGAATAGCGCGAGAAGGCATAGGCCGCGGGCAGCGCCACCGCGAGCGAGATCACGGTGTTGATGCCCACGTAGATCAGGCTGTTGATGTAGCCCGAGTACCAGCTCTCGTCGGTGAAGATGCGGACGTAGTTGGCCCAGGTGAAGTGCTGCGGAAAGAACGAGAAGCTCGAGAGAATTTCCTCGTTCGTCTTGAAGCTCATGTTGATCATCCAGTAGATGGGCAACAGGGCGAACACGATGTACAGCAGCAGGAAGATGCTGCGCTTGTGGAAGCGTTTTTCGTTCATTGCTCCACCTCCACCTTCTGGGTTCCGACGCGCTGCATCCAGTTGTAGAGGATGAAGCACAGCAGCAGGATGATCAGGAAATAGATCAGCGAGAAGGCCGCGGCCGGGCCGAGGTCGAATTGGCCGACCGCCTTCTGCGTGAGGTACTGCGACAGGAAGGTGGTCGCGTTGCCCGGACCGCCACCTGTCAGAACGAAGGGCTCGGTGTAGATCATGAAGCTGTCCATGAAGCGCAGCAACACTGCGATCATTAGCACGCCGCGCATCTTGGGCAGCTGGATGTAGCGGAACACGGCGAACTTGCTGGCGCCGTCAATGCGTGCGGCCTGGTAGTAGGCGTCGGGAATGGAGCGCAGCCCGGCGAAGCCGAGCAAGGCGACCAGCGGCGTCCAGTGCCACACGTCCATCACCAACACCGTGAGCCAGGCATCGGTCGCGTTGCCGGTGTAGCTGTAGTCGATGCCGATCTTCTGCAGCGTGTAGCCCAAGAGGCCGATGTCGGCGCGGCCGTAGATCTGCCAGATGGTGCCGACCACGTTCCACGGGATCAGCAGCGACAGCGCGATCACCACCAGAACGGCCGACGACTTCCAGCCCTTGGCCGGCATCGACAGCGCGAGCGCGACGCCCAGTGGAATCTCGACCAGCAGCACGGAAAACGAGAAGCCGAGCTGACGGAACAGCGCCTCATGCAGTTCGCTGTCGCGCATCATCGCGGCGAACCACTCGGTGCCGACGAACACGCGCCGTTCGGGCGAGATGATGTCCTGCACCGAGTAGTTGACCACCGTCATCAGCGGCACGATGGCCGAGAAGGCGACGCAGATCAGCACCGGCAGGATCAAAAACCAGGCTCTCTGATTCACGGGTTTGGTCGTCGTGCTCATGCCACCAGCTCCTCGTCACGGTAGTAGCAGGTGTGGGCGTCCAGCACCTTGAGCCAGACGGTGTCGCCCACCGCAGGTGGCAACAGGTCGGAATGCAGCCGCGCCTTGAGTGGCGTGTCGTTTGCGATGGCACTCAACATCGTATGGGTGCCGACGTCCTGCACCTGCGTCACGGTGGCGGGCACCGCGCCGACGGCATGAGCGTCGGCCAGGCGCAGGTATTCGGGGCGGATGCCGAGCTTGAGCGCGCCGTCGGGCAAAGCGCGCAGCCCGGTGAGCTGCGTGCCCGCTATATCGAGCATGCCGCCAGTGCTGTGCGCCGGAAGGAAGTTCATGCCCGGCGAACCGATGAAATGGCCGACGAAGGTGTGGGCCGGCCGCTCGAACAACGCCTCGGCGCTGCCGACCTGCACCGCCTTGCCGCGCGTCATCACCACCACTTCCTCGGCGAAGGTCAGCGCCTCCACCTGGTCGTGCGTGACGTAGATCAGCGTGAGCTTGAGCTCGCGGTGGATCTGCTTGAGCTTGCGGCGCAGCTGCCACTTGAGGTGCGGGTCGATCACGGTCAGCGGCTCGTCGAAGAGCACGGCCGACACGTCGCTGCGCACTAGGCCGCGGCCCAGCGAGATCTTCTGCTTCGCGTCGGCGGCCAGGCCGGCTGCGCGCTGGTCGAGCTGCGCACTCATGTCGAGCATCTCGGCGATTTCGCCGACGCGCTTCTTGATCTGGTCGGCCGGCACCTTGCGGTTGCGCAGCGGGAAGGCCAGGTTCTCGGCCACCGTCATGGTGTCGTAGATCACGGGGAACTGAAACACCTGCGCGATGTTGCGTTCCTGCGGGCTGGCCTTCGTGACATCGCGCCCGTCGAAGGTGACGCTGCCGTGCGATGGCACGAGCAGGCCCGAGATGATGTTGAGCATGGTCGTCTTGCCGCAGCCCGAGGGACCGAGCAGGGCATAGGCTCCGCCGTCACGGAAGCTCATCTTGAGGGGCAGCAGCGCATAGTCGCTGTCCTGCTGCGGGTTGACACGGTAGGCGTGCGCGAGGTCGAGGTCGATGCGTGCCATGTCAGACCCCCTTTCGCCAGCGGGGAGCGACGAGCAGATCGCCGGCGGCGTCGAAGACGTACGCTTGCGACGCGTTGAAGTACAGAGTGAGCGCTGCGCCCAGTTCGAAGCGATGCACACCGGTGAGCTGCGCCACCAGTTCGCCGACTGCCGTGTGCACATGCACGAAGGTGTCGGAGCCCGAGATCTCCGCGAGCTCAACCTTGCCGGCGAGCGAGAGGTCCCCTTGCGCTGCATCGACGTGGAGCGCACCCGAACGCAGGCCGACGGTGAGCGTGGCCGCGCCCGGCGCGGACAACGGCATGGCCAGCGCCGGCCCGCCGACGAGTTGCACGCCACCCGGGGCCGCCGTCGCTGCCAGCAGGTTCATCGGCGGATCGCTGAAGGCGCGCGCCACGCGCAGCGACTTGGGCTCGTGAAACACCTCCGAGGTCGGGCCGTACTGCAGCAGTTCGCCCGCATCCATCACGGCCGTGTAGCCGCCGAGCAGCAGTGCCTCGCCAGGTTCGGTGGTGGCGTAGATCACGGTCGAATCGCCGCTGGCAAACAGCTGGGTGAGTTCTTCGCGCAGGCCCTCGCGCAGCTTGTAGTCGAGGTTGACCAGCGGCTCGTCGAGCAGCATCAGCGGCGCGTTCTTGGCGAGCGCACGCGCCAGTGCCACGCGCTGCTGCTGGCCACCCGAGAGCTCGGCCGGCAGGCGGTCGAGGAACATGCCGATGTGCAGCTTGTCGGCCAAGGCGCGCACCTGCGAGTCGACGTTCTTCTCACCGCGCAGCTTGAGCGGCGAGGCGATGTTGTCGGCCACCGTGAGCGAGGGATAGTTGATGAACTGCTGGTAGACCATGGCCACGTTGCGCTCGCGCACCGGCATGCCGGTCACGTCCCGGCCGTCGACCAGCACCTTGCCTTCGCTGGGCGTGTCGAGCCCCGCCATCAGGCGCATCAGGCTGGTCTTGCCGGCCTGGGTCGCGCCGAGCAGCACGGTCACCGCGCCGCTGCGTGGGGCGATGCTCTGGGCGTAGAGCCAGGTCTGGGCGCCCACCTTCTTGGTGACGCGCTCGAGTGTCAGTTGCATCCGTGTTCCTCAGTGTTGGGGGTGCACCTGCAGCCAGGCGTCGACCGCAGCGCGCTGTTCCGACGTGTAGTGCAGGCCGAGCTTGGACCGGCGCCAAAGCGCGTCGTCGCCGGTCTGCACCCATTCGCGCGCCTGCATGAAGCGCAGCTCGCGCTCGTGCAGGCCGGGCGCCACGGCGGCACCCATGTCGTCCATCGCGGTGGCATCGCCGATCAGTTCTTCGATGCGTGCACCGTAGGCGCGGGCCAGCCGGCGTGCCAGCTTCGCGTCGAGCCAGGGGTAGCGGGCCTGCACGGCGGCCACGAAACGCTCGAACTCGGCATCGGGCCGCGCGCCCTTGACATGCGGGCCGATCCAGGCGGACAGGTCGCCGCCGGCGAGAAAGGCGCCGTCGGTCCAGGCCGGGCGTTGTGCGCGGTCTTGCCCCAGCATCTGGCCGACCTCATCGGCCGCGTCTTCGGCCAGCTTGCGAAAGGTGGTGATCTTGCCGCCCCACACCGACAGCAGCGGCGCACCGGCGGTGTTGGATTCGAGCAGGTAGTCGCGCGTGACGGCCGACGGATCGCCGGATGCATCGTCGAGCAGCGGGCGCACGCCCGAATAGGTCCACACCACGTCGGCCGGCGTCAGGGGCTTCTCGAAATAGCGGCTCACCTGTTCGCACAGATAGACGATCTCGTCGTTGCCGATCTTCGCGGCGCCCGGGTCGTCGCCCTGCAGTTCGATGTCGGTGGTGCCGATCAGCGTGAAGTCGTCCTGGTAGGGGATCGCGAAGATGATCCGCTTGTCCGGGCTCTGGAAGATGTAGGCATGGTCGTGCTCGAACAGCCGCTTGACCACGAGATGACTGCCCTTGACCAGCCGCAGGCTCTTGGTGGCCATCGACTCGCCATGCGCCGAGTGCGCGACGCCGCGCAGAAAGGATTCGGCCCATGGGCCCGCGGCGTTCACCACGGCGCGGGCGCGCACGGTGCGCGTGCCGCCCGGGCCTTCGAGCGTCGCGGTCCAGCCCTCGGCCGCGCGCTGTGCGCTCGTGCAGCGGGTGCGCGTGAGCACCTCGGCGCCGCGCGCGCGCGCATCGATGGCGGTGAGCAGCACCAGCCGTGCATCGTCGACCCAGCCGTCGGAGTAGACGAAGCCGCGCTTGAACAGCGGCTTGAGCGGCTTGCCTGCTACATGCGTGCGCAGGTCAATGCCACGCGAACCTGGAAGCACTTCGCGCTTGGCCAGATGGTCATAGAGGAACAGACCGATGCGAATCATCCAGGCCGGCCGCGTCGACGGGTCGTGCGGCATCACGAAGCGCAGCGGCCACATGATGTGCGGCGCGCTCTTGAGCAGCACCTCGCGCTCTTGCAGCGCCTTGCGCACGAGCGCGAATTCGTAGTATTCGAGGTAGCGCAGGCCGCCGTGGATCAGCTTGGTGGATGACGATGAGGTGTGCGAGGCGAGATCGTCCTTCTCGCACAGCATGACGCGCCAGCCGCGGCCCGCCAGGTCGCGTGCGATGCCGCAGCCGTTGATGCCGCCGCCGATGATGAGCACATCGCAATCGGTGGCATCGGCAGGTGGCGAGGGAGAAACAGCGTTCACGGCGGGCGATTCAGGTTTTTCGTATTGATTCATTTTGGTTCCTTGTTGCGCGATATTTCTGGTGGTTTACCCTCAACAAGATTCGTTTTCTTTCGTTCTAGAGTACCAACTCCCGAGAGTGCCCGTTCGCCGTGAATTCAAATCCCCGCCAGATCAAATTGCTCGACACCGTTCGCAACCGTGGCTCGACCACCGTCGAACAGCTTGCCGACATGCTCGGCGTGACGCTTCAAACGGTGCGCCGCGACGTGCAGCGACTGGCCGACGCCGGCCTCTTGACGCGCTTCCACGGCGGCGTGCGCATGCCGGGCTCGACCACCGAAAACATCGCCTACCAGCAGCGCGCGTCGCTGCATGCGGACGGAAAAGCGCGCATCGCGCGCGCGGTCGCCCAGCAGGTGCCCAACGATTGCTCGCTGATCCTCAACATCGGCACCACGACCGAGGCGATCGCGCAGCAGCTGATGCATCACACCGGCCTGCGCGTGATCACCAACAACCTGAACGTGGCGACCATCCTGAGCGGCAACACGGCCTGCGAAGTGATCGTCGCCGGTGGTTCGGTGCGGTCGCGCGACCGGGCCGTGGTCGGCGAGGCGACGATCGATTTCATCCGGCAGTTCAAAGTCGACATCGCGCTCATCGGTGTGTCGAGCATCGAGTCCGACGGGTCGCTGCGCGACTTCGACCTGCGCGAAGTGAAAGTCGCGCAGACCATCATTGCGCAGGCCCGCGAGGTGTGGCTCGCAGCCGATGCGAGCAAGTTCAACCGGCCCGCGATGATCGAACTCGGTACGCTGTCGGACATCGATTGCCTGTTCACCGACGCCGATCCGCCGCCACCCTTCCCCGCGTTGCTCGAACGCGCTCAAGTGCGTTGCGACATCGCGCGCGCCCATTGACGAGACCCATGCCATGACTTACCTGCTCGCCCTCGACCAAGGCACCTCCAGTTCCCGCAGCATCGTGTTCGACCGCAAAGGCCACATCGTTGCCATGGCACAGCAGGAACTGACACAGATCTACCCGCAGCCCGGCTGGGTCGAGCACGACCCACGCGAGATCTGGCAGAGCCAGCTCGCCACTGCGCGCGACGTGCTGAAGAAGGCGAAGCTGGAGGCGAGGGACATTCACGCCATCGGCATCACCAACCAGCGCGAAACCACCGTGCTTTGGAACCGCAAGACTGGCATGCCGGTGCACAACGCCATCGTCTGGCAAGACCGCCGCGCCGAGCCGATGTGCGCGCAGCTGCGGCGCGACGGTCTCGCCGACACCATTCGCGACAAGACCGGCCTGGTGATCGACGCCTACTTCTCCGGCACGAAGCTGCGCTGGTTGCTCGACAACGTGCCGGGCGCCCGCGCATCGGCCGATCGCGGCGAGCTCGCCTTCGGCACCATCGACAGCTGGCTCATGTGGCAGCTGACCGGCGGCAAGGTGCACATGACCGACGTGAGCAACGCGTCTCGCACGATGCTTTTCAATGTGCACACCAACGCGTGGGACGCCGACCTGCTGAAGGCGCTCGACATTCCCGCGACGCTGATGCCCGAGGTGAAGCCGTCCAGTGCGCACTTCGCCGACACCGATGCCGCGCTGCTCGGCCACGCGCTGCCGATCGGCGGCGTGGCCGGCGACCAGCAAAGCGCCCTCTTCGGCCAGGCCTGCTTCCAGGCCGGCATGGCGAAGAACACCTACGGCACCGGCTGCTTCCTGCTGATGCACACCGGCGACGCCTTCCAACCTTCGCAGAACGGCCTGCTCGTGACGAGCGCGGCGCAGACCAGCGCGCAGCCGCAATACGCGATGGAAGGCAGCGTGTTCGTCGGTGGCGCGGTCGTGCAGTGGCTGCGCGATGGGCTCAAGGCGATTCAGGGCAGCGGCGAGGTGCAGGGCCTGGCCGAGAGCGTGCCCGATGCCGGCGGCGTGATGATGGTGCCGGCCTTCACCGGCCTCGGCGCGCCCTACTGGAATGCCGACGCGCGTGGCACGATCACGGGCCTTACACGCGGCACGACAGTGGCGCACATCGCGCGTGCTGCGCTCGAAAGCATCGCCTACCAGAGCGCCGCGTTGCTGCAGGCGATGAGCCGCGATGCCGTGGCCGCCGGCGGCTCAGCCGTGGCCGAGTTGCGCGTGGACGGCGGTGCCTGCGTGAACGATTTGCTGATGCAGTTCCAGGCCGATTTGCTTGGCATTCCGGTCGTGCGGCCGGAGGTCACCGAAACCACGGCGCTCGGTGCCGCCTACCTCGCCGGCCTGTCGACCGGCTTCTTCAAGAACGTCGAGCAACTCACGACACTCTGGCGCGTCGAGCGCCGCTTCCTCCCGACGATGGGCCGCGCGCAAGCCGACGAATCGATGGCGCGCTGGGAGCACGCGGTGCGACAGGCCACCGCGGGCTGAACCAGCACGCCGAATCGCGATCAATGCCAGTTGGCAGCGATCACCGTGCTCAAACTGCTCTGGTAGTTGGCCGGCAAAGTGGTCTGCCCCGCCGCAGGCGGCGCGAACCCGGCCATGGCTTGCACGAGGTTCTGCACCTGGCTGTCCAGCAGCGTCTTTCCGTCGCTCGTCTTGAACTGCTCGACGTGGTACTGGCTGCCCAGATACCAGTCCGCCACCGTCATCTTGTCGGTCGTGCCGATGATCGAGACTTCCAGGTCGTTGCCGGATTGACGAAGCCACAACTGATCTGCGGCGATCGCCGATCCCATCGATAGCACGTCGACGCTGCCGGCCGTCTGATCGTTCTCGACCACGCGGTCCGAGCCAGCCCCGCGTGCGAACAGATAGCTGTCACTCCCGGTTCCGCCCTTGAGCGTGTCGTTGCCGGCACCACCGTCGAGCACGTCGTTGCCACCGAAGCCCTCCAGCGTGTCAGCGCCTGCCGTGCCGGTGAGCGTCTCGTTGGAATGGGCCGCTGCTTTCAGCTGTGCCGTGCCCCAGACGGTCCCGTCGGCGAACTTCACCTGGTCCACGAAGAGTCCAAGGTCGGTCCAACTCGTGGCGGTGAGCGCCAGGTCCAGGGTGATGGACTGGCCCGTGGCGCGGTCGATGATGCGGTCGGTCTCGTAACCGGCGCCTTCGACGATGCGCACGTTGGCCGCGTTCAGATCGAGCAGTTCCAGCGTATCGAAGCCGCCGCCGTTGTCCGTTTCGGTGATGCGGTCGTTTCCGTCGCCCGATCGGTAGCGGTAGGTGTCGTTGCCCGCGCCGCCCGACAGCCGATCAGCACCGCCCTTGCCGTCCAGGATGTCGTTGCCGAGGTTGCCGGCGAGGTTGTCGATGCCGGCCGTGCCGATCAAGGTCTGGTTGGGGGTGACGTTGGCCGTGGCGGCCTGCATCGCGGCTTGGGTCCACACCGTGCCATCGGCAAACAGCACCTTCTCCAATTGCTGGCTTGGCGCATTGACGTCCAGGCCCTTGTCGACCGTGATGCGTTCTCCCGTGGCGTTGATAAGTAGCTCCAGATTTCCCAACGCCGTCTTGGTCAGCGTGACTTGCCCTGCATTCAGGTTCATCAATTGCAGGGTGTCGTTGCCAGCAACGTCGACGATGTTGTCGCTGCCCTGCCCGCTGGTGTAGCGGTAGGTGTCGTCGCCGGTCCCGCCCTTGAGCGTGTCGTTGCCGGCACCGCCGTCGAGCACGTCGTTGCCGCCGAAGCCTTCCAGCGTATCGGCCCCTGCCGTGCCGGTGAGCGTTTCGTTGGCATGGGCTGCAGCTTTCAGCTGTGCCGTGTCCCAGACGGTGCCGTCGGCGAACTTCACCTGGTCCACGAACAGACCCATATTGGTCCAACTCGTGGGGGTGAGCGCCAGGTCCAGGGTGATGGACTGGCCGGTGGTGCGGTCGATGATCCGGTCGGTCTCGTAACCGGCGCTTTCGACGATGCGCACGTCGGCGGCATTCAGATCCAGCAGCTCCAACGTATCGAAGCCGCCGCCGTTGTCCGTTTCGGTGATGCGGTCGTTTCCGTCGCCCGATCGGTAGCGGTAGGTGTCGTTGCCCGCGCCGCCCGACAGCCGATCAGCACCGCCCTTGCCGTCCAGGATGTCGTTGCCGAGGTTGCCGGCAAGGTTGTCGGTGCCGGCCGTGCCGATCAAGGTCTGGTTGGGGGTGACGTTGGCCGTGGCGGTCTGCATCGTGGCCTGGGTCCACACGGTGCCGTTGGCGAAGACGATGCGTTCGAGTTGCTGACCGGGCGTGTTGGTGTCCAGGCCCTTGTCGACAGTGATGCGCTTGCCAGTGGCGTTGATCAGCACCTCGAGGTTGCCCAGTGCTGTCTTGCCGAGGGTGACGTCAGCGGGATTCAAGCCCAGAAGTTCGAGGGTGTCGTTGCCGGCGACATCCAGAATGCTGTCGTCGCCATCGGTGCTGCGATAGCGGTAGGTGTCGTCGCCTGTGCCGCCCCTGAGGGTGTCGTTGCCCGCACCACCGTCGAGCACGTCATTGCCGCCGAAGCCCTCCAGTGTGTCGGCACCTGCCGTGCCGGTGAGCGTCTCGTTGGCGTTGGCCGCGGCCTTCAACTGCGCGGTGCCCCAGATGGTGCCGTCGGCGAACTTCACCTGGTCAACGAAGAGGCCCAGGTTGGTCCAGCTAGTCGGCGTGAGTGCCAGGTCCAGGGTAATGGACTGGCCGGTGGCCCGGTCGATGATGCGGTCGGTTTCGTAGCCGGTGCCTTCGACGATGCGCACATTGGCCGCATTCAGATCGAGCAGTTCCAGCGTGTCGAAGCCGCCGCCGTTGACGGTCTCGGTGATGCGGTCGTTGCCGTCGCTTGAGTGGTAGCGGTAGGTGTCGTTGCCCGCGCTGCCGGACATCTGGTCGTCGCCTGCCTTGCCGTCGAGGATGTCGTTGCCGGTGCTGCCCGCCAGGTAGTCGGTGCCGGCGGTACCGAACAGAACGGAGGCGTTGTCCTGAGCAGCTGCGCGAAGGGCGGCCGCATTCCATGTGGTGCCGTCGGCAAAGACCACCTGCTCGATCGCGGTCTGCGCGCCGTTCAGGGGCGAGAAGGCATCGACCAGGGTCAGGGTCTGGCCGGTGAACTTGTCGATCAATACCGCGGTCTCTGTCGCAGGCTCGCGGCGCACCACGATATCTGCCACGTTGAGGCCCGACAGCCAAATCTTGTCGAACCCGCCGGCTTCGCCGATGCGGTCGCTGCCCTGGTCGCGGCCCCAGTAGTAGGTGTCGTCGCCTTGTCCTCCGTAGAGGGTGTCATTGCCAAACTCACCCCACAGATTGTCCTCGCCAGCGCCCCCAGACAAGTTATCGTTGCCGTCGCCACCTACGAGGTTGTCGTATCCCGATTCACCATCGAGCGAATCGTCGCCAGCGCCGCCCCACATTCGATCGTCGCCCATGCCACCGGCCAAGGCGTCGTCACCATCGCCGCCAATCAAGTCGTCATTGCCGCCACCGCCTTCGAGCGCATCGTCTCCACCATTACCCCATACGCTATCGTCGCCTGCGCCGCCGAACAGGTGATTGGCAGCGGCGCTGCCCGTCAGGCTGTCGTTGAAGCTGCTGCCCTCCACGCTCTCGATACTGAGCAAAGTGTCGGTGCCCGCGCCCCCAGTGTTTTGGCCATAGATGAAATCCGCAAACACCGTCACCGCCGAATTGGCATAAAGGTACGACGCGGTGTCGAAGCCCTCCCCGCCGTCGATCACGTTGTTGCCCGCGCCCGCGTAGAGCGTGTTATCCAGGGCATTGCCGGTGCCGCCGATGTTGCCTGCCGAGTCAAGCCGCAGATTCTCTACATGAGCACCCAGGGTATAGCTCACGCTGCTGTTGACGGTATCGGTGCCCTCGTTTGCCAGCTCAACGACCTCATCACCGTTGTCGTCGACGATGTAAATATCATCGCCCTGGCCACCGGTCATCGTGACATCGCCGTCGGAGCCATCCAGAACATCGTTGCCGGGCGTACCCGGAACCTGTTCCCTCAGCGCTTGGGCCACGTCCAGCCGCAGCAGCTGTGTCGCAGTGGCGCCGGCGGCGTCGGTCGCCGAAAAACGCAGATCGATATTGCCCACCTGATCCGGCCCTGGCGTGCCGCTCAGAATGGCGGTCACGGGATCGAAGCTCAGCCACGAGGGCAGCGGGTCGCCGCCGGCAAGCTGGACGCTCAGCGTCAACCCATCACCGACATCTGCGTCCATGAACGCATCTCCGGGCAGGACGTAGCGCCATGCGTGCCCCTGCACAACAGACTGCAGAGCCAGTACAGCCCCGGCTACGGGTTCATCGTTGGCGTTCGCCACAGTCACCAGGAAGTCATCGCTTGTGCTCATGCCCGCAAGATTGATGGCCTCGATGCGTACAGCGATCGCGCCGACGTCGCCGTTGCCCGGCGTGCCCGACAAGCGCCCGTTTTGCGCGTCGAAGGTCAACCAGGACGGGAGCGCCGAGCCGTTGCTTAAGGTCGCGGACAGCGTCAGCGGCGAATTGTTTGGATCCGAGAACGTTCCGGCTGGTACCGTCCAATCCCAGGCGTTGTCTTCCGACACGGCAACATCCGCCAACGGAATGTCCAGGCTCGGACGATTCGCAGGGTCTTGCGCCGCAATCGCATCCAGCCGTACGAGCAATTGGTCGAGACTGAAGGTCTCCCCGTTGCCGAACTTGTACAGCTCAATGCCAGGCAAGGAAACGGCATGGTCGAATGTTCCCGAGCCGAGCTCGTATTCGATCTCGAGAAATTTCTGCCCGTCCTGATAGAGCTCCAGCACCCTCAGTGTGGACGGTGCCCCGCCGGGATAGCGCACGCCGAATGGCGCCTCGTATGGCTCGCCCCATTGATAGCTGAGCCGGTCGGGGGAAACCGATGCATCGAACTCCACGGTGTCCTTGTTCGAGAACTGAAGATCACCATCTTTTTCATAGAGCTTGGCCAGCGGCCCGTAGTATCTGTCTTGCGGCTCTCCCGAAAAACGCCCATCAAAGGCGGCCATATCTGAAATGCGATCCACATCGCCGTCGCGTACGCCGATGTAGTAAGTGTCCGAGCCGGCCATGCCGTCGAGCCAGTCGCTGCCGGTGCCGCCGATGATGAAATCGTTGCCCTCGGTTCCTCGCGCTTCATCGTCTCCCGCGCCCATGTCGATCCATGCGCCGAGGCCACGCTCGACCATGTTCATTGGTGCATTGGATGGATGGCCGAGCTCACCATGGACAAGTGGCCAATACACATTCATCACCCCCCAGTCCTGAAGTCGGATTGGTATGTTGCTGCCCGAGGTAAATGCCGAGCCCGCCACGGTGATCTTGTCGCTTCCATCGCCCGTCTCGATCGTTCCCCGAAAGGTTCCCACGGTCGTGTATGACCCGCCGCCACCTTCAATGTTTCCAAGCTTTTCGAAATCAAGGGTAATGTTGTCGTTCCGAACAGTGCCCGAAACAAGCGATTGGGTGGCCGCGGAATCGTAGTCGTAGGCTGTAGTTGTATAGGTACGCTGCTCGTAGCCAACGATGCGGGTTGCGGGCTGACTCTGCGAGCCCGCGCCATCGGATCGGATCATGTAGCCCAGTAGCTTGGCACCATTGTTCGCATAGACCGCCGTCGAGTTGGCGGGAACCTGATAGCCAACACTGCCAGGCGGCGCGTTCGCCATAACTTCTTCAATGGATTTGAAGACCTCCTGCGCCTGACTGCTACGGCCAACATTGACAGTCTCGTAAACGGGCGCAATCGTCGAGTGCGTCGAAGTCACCACGGTCGTGCTCGTGTCCAGGTAAGAGCCCAGCGCAAGGGTTTGGCCGGCATCAACCTGAACGGCCTGCCTGTCGACGGCGTCGGTCAGCTTTCCCTGCACATAGGGACGACCTCCCACTGACCGAACTTCGCCCTCTCCATAGGCCTCGTGCACCTTTGTCGTCGTGCGCAATTGCCACGCCTGGTCGTCCAGGAAGCGTTGCTTTCGCTGCGCAAGCGTCTGCGTGGAGTCCGGCATGCCAGCGTGCACGAAAGTCCCCAGGCTTTGCACGACGCCATCGCCCACATCGATCTGCCAGCTTTGGGCAATGGATGGGTCACCCGTGTAGCCAAGCAATCGCACCAACGAAGAGCCACCCATGCTCAAAAGCAAATCCTGTCCATCGACATAGGTCGACACCGGCCCTGTAAACACCAGCACGCCACGCTCGCCCGCGGTGGGTTCGATCGTGTCGGATTTGCTGTCAGCCGTGAACCGGTAAGTGTTGCGCCCCGTGCCGCCCTTCAGCCAGTCGTTGCCCAATCCACCGACAAGCTCGTCGTTGCCCTGCAAGCCATGCAATCGGTCGTCGCCCGGCGTTCCTGTTAACAGGTCGTCGCCGCTGGTGCCGCGCAACACCCCGTCCGGTGAGGGGCCACCCTCCGCAGGCAGGGTTTCGAGCAATGTGGCGAACGATACCGAGGTGCCGTCGGCGAACTGCAGATCCTTGATGCGCTTTTCCTGGCCCGGACCGAACGAAATACGGTCGCCCTGGCCGTAGTCGATTTCAATCGCAACGTCCGGGTTGTCGGTACCGGCAAACAAGTTGCGGACCTTGATGTTCGCCAGCGCTATCCCCACTCCGAAACGGATCGTGTCCGGCGGATCACCCGCATTCACCGAGGGGCCCGCAATGTAGTCCTGGCCATCGCCCTGATCGAACAGGAAGACGTCGCCCGCATCGTCCACCTTGTCGTCGCCGCCATATAACGTGTCGGTGCCGGTGCCGCCACGCAGGACGTCCTGCCCTGCGCCCCCCATCAACACGTCGCTGCCCCCGCCGCTCCACAACACGTCGTTACCCTGCATCCCCTCCAGCAAGTCGCTACCAACCCCGCCTTCAAGGTGTTCATCAACGCTGGTGCCCACGATGGTTTGCGCTTCGGCAATATCGCGCGTCCAGACCAGTCCGTTCGTGGCGGTCCAGGAGCCCGATCGGAGTTTTCCGTCGCTCGACGCCGATGCGTCTGCGATGCTCTGCAAGGAGCGCATCTGGCCATCCGCATCTTGAAGCTGGAACCCGGAAATGTTCGGAGTGCTCCCAAGCGACACCACGCCCTGGAGACCCGCAGCCAGATAAACGTTGCCATCTTGGCTGAACAGTTTCAGATCTTCGGCTGTCGCGTTGATGCCCACGATGGCATTCATCCCCTCGGCGTCCCGAATCTGAATCACCCGCGCCGGCGATGCATCGTCTGCGCCGGTGCGCAAACTGAGGTTGTACGTATCGTCGCCAGCGCCGCCGTCCATGTAGTCCGCGCCGTCGGAGACAAGCACATCGTTGCCGCCACCACCCCACATCAAGTCGTAGCCTTCGCCGCCGTCCACCGTGTCATCAGCACCCTCGATGCCCTCCCCGTCGCCCCAAAGCAAGTCGGCGGCGGCGCCGCCCAGCAAGGTATCGCGGCCACCACCGCCCATCAACTGGTCGTCGCCCGCACCACCGTCAAGAAAATCGTCACCGTGATATGCAATGCCCAGGCTGGACAACTCGTCGTCGCCCCCAAGCTGGTCGTTGCCTTCGCCGCCGTACAGGCGGTCATGAGCGCCCTGGCCCAACAATAGATCGTCGCCTTCGCCGCCATCAAGGTAGTCATCGCCATGGAACTGGCCAGCCACGCCGTCTTCGGGTGCATCGCCCCACAGTGTGTCGCTGCCCTTGCCGCCCCACACGAGATCCGCCCCGCCATCGCCGGCCACCCAGTCGTTGCCATCACCGGCATCAATGATGTCGTCGCCATGCTGGGCACCATCCACCTGATGCAAAACATGTTCGCCAAAAGTCAACGTCATATCGCCAGCGCGTCCCGCCGTCGCGTTGATCATGAAAGCGGCGAGGCGCTTGTCCTTGTCTCCAGATATCTTGTCGCTCCCCTCTCCGCCGTCAATGACATCGGCGCCACCCAACCCCACCAGAACGTCATCGCCGCTTTGTCCAAAAATATGGTCGATGCCAGCGCCGCCCCATGCGTAGTCATCGCCGACACCCACATCGATCACGCTCATGCCGCTGGGGTCGTCGTCTGTGGGTGCCAGCGCAGGCAGGAACAGGCTGTACCTAACTGGGGATGTCGACGAGTAAAAACTGTCCAGGTTAATTCCTCGACCGTCCAAAAATCGGTCTACCTGCCATCCGCCCTCGAAGTAGGGATCAGCCGGCAGGCCTGAAATCCAGGCTTGACCCGGCTGATAACCGTCGTCAAGCTGCAATTCATCAAGGCCGAAGTAGCCCGCCAACGTGAGATTTCCGAAAACGACATCGTTGCCGCTACCACCATGGATTCGATCCTGCCCGGCACCGGCGAAGATCACATCGTCTCCCTCTCCGCCATCAAGATAGTCGTCTTCTGTGAAACCGCCCATAACGTCATTGCCGCCCATGCCATACAGTTCGAGGGAACGGACTGGCCCCTCTTCGATGGCATCGTTTGGCAGGGAGAACAAGCCGTTCATGTTCCACTTCAGTGTCTCGTCTCCGGGAACGCCATCAACGCTCGAAGTTATGATGTCGTCCTGCCCCGGCAATGCGATGGCGCCCACAACGGTGCCGTCTTCCAGCACCTGCGGGACGTTCGTCATACTGGGCCCGCGCACTTGGTCTCCGCGCAAAATAAAGGCCGTCGACGTGCCGGCAGACGCGCCGCCTGGCTCCGATTGCGGACTGCGAACGGGCGACAAGTCGATGCCGAGATGGCGGATGACCTCAGGCCCCCCCGGAATCTGCCAGTTGCTGATGATGATGCGTCCGGTTTCTCCCACCTTGCCAATGACCAATCCGCCCTCACTGTTGAGCAGGTAGCTCCACTGCCCGTCATCGCTGATCCATTCGCCCTCGGATAGCTGCTTACCGCCGGTCAGTGCAACTCCGTTGACCTCGATGCGCCCTAGCCCATCGGCGTCGATGATGGTGTCTGTGCCCCAGTCTGTGCCGGCAAACCTATAGACATCAACGCCGGCACCGCCCACGAGTTTGTCGTCGCCGACACCCCCTTCGATGCTGTCGGCGCCAGCATCGCCTTGAAGGTAGTCATCGCCTGCGCCACCGCTAAGAACATCGGCGCCGTTACCACCGTACAAGTGGTCATTTTCAGCTCCGCCGTTGAGCGGATCCTCGCCTATCGACCCGAAAACGATCCTGCGCGACTGCGCATCCGTCTGTATCCCCAGCTTCATCAATTGCGCGCTGTCGAAGTCCTGATAGATGACGCCCGAGACACCACCTGACACCGCGGTCGGCACCGGATTGAGCGGCACGTTCGCGCGGTTCACGTTCATCAATTGCGCCAGCATGGCGGAACGATCGGCGATCCATTCGTCGGTGAACGTTGCAGGTGTCGAGGCGCTCTTGTCGTCCCGCCACGCCAGGAATTCGTCGCCATACACGGACTCCCATACGACCTCCAAAGCCGCTTTTCCGGTGCTGTCCTTGCCCGCAAGCCAGAAGGGAGAGAGAGCGGTCAGCGCAGCAATGGCACCGAAGTCGTTGCGCGCAGCGGCCTTGAGGTCTGCGCTGCTGACACGCATCAGTGCATTGCCTTCGACCGCTTGGTAAGCATCGCTGTCGAGAACGGCCTGGAGGTTGCTATAGAACACATCCCGATCGCTCGCATTTGCCCAGGTTCCGCCGTCCAGCTTGGCGTCCATGGGCTCGATGTCCACGTCGAACATCGCGGCCAGACTCTTCAGCACGTTCTCCAGCACGTCGCCTTCGGCACGGCCCTGCGTTCCAAAGGCAGAAGTGGCGCTCTTGTTGGAGGCGGCCGCAAGGATGGCATTGAGCACGCCCTGCGTGATGCGGGGGTCGAGCTGCGCCAGCGCGTTCTGCACATTGAGCGAATCGACGATCAGCACCAGGCTGTGCGTATCGCCGAAATCGTTAAGGCCGAAGTTGTCCACCAGCAACTTGACTTCTCCAGCCTTCCAGCTCGTGGTGCCCACGTCCGCGATCACCGAGCCGCGAAACAGCGGCTGGTCCTCGATGAAGATCGGTGTGGCCGTGCCGTAGTGCAACTGCGAGTTGGCAACGGCCGATGGCGGACTTGCGCCATAGAGGTCGTGGAAGTTGGCGATGGCACCGCCGGGCGCCATGTTGCGACCCGCATAGGCGTCGATGCCGCCAGACACCGGACCGGTTCCGTAGCCCGCGGTGTTTTCGCCGGCGCGCAGCACGGCCAGTTGATAGTCCAACGCAGTTGCCGCGATACTGGCCGTGCTCATGGCCAGTGCGGCTGCGCCTTCGGTGCCGCTGGTGACGCCCGCGTTGATGCGCTCGGCTTCGTAGACCACACTGCGGATGCGCTCAAGGGCCGCGTACAACGTCTGCTCTTCGAGCTTCGTCAAGCCTTGCTGTGCGAGAGACTGCCTCTGGGCATCGACCTGCCCAAGGCTTACGCTGGAGCCATCCTTGAAGATGTCCTTGAGGCTGCTGTAGCGCGCCAGCACCTCGGGGTCATCGAACATGTCGGCATTGCCGCCCAGCACCCGATGCGCAGCAAAGTCGCTCACTACCTGCGACAGGCTGCGTCCTGCGTTGACCGTGCCCACGCCCGCACCGTTGAAGGTGTAGGTGGCCGCCACAGCACTTGGGTACAGCAGGTTGAAGGCCGTCGCGAGGTGCCCGCCCAAGCTGTAGCCGGTGACGGTCAGTTGGTCGGATGTCGTGATCTTGTCGCTCGCATACAGCGACGCCACCCACGCCTGCATGTCTGCGATCTGTCCGAAGGCCCAGCCCTCGGCCTTGATCTCCATGACGTTGGTGGCCTGGTTGTCGCGTACTGCGTCGTCGGCAAATTCCGTACTTCGGAAGCTGATGACCATCTCGCCGGTCTGGCTGTTTCTGAACAGCGTGCCAGAGAACCCAGTGCTGGTGTTGCTCTTGTGCTCGACCACCGTCCAGCCTTCGTCAATGAAGGCCTGCGCCTGGGTCTCCGTGAAGCGGCTGGAGCGCTCGTTTCCGTTGGTGAGTACGTCAACTGTCTGAACCGCACCGGGTTTCGTAGAGGCCAGTTGGTTTAAGTCAGGCCGGTATGACGGCCTGCTCGGCGAGATGCCGGTAGTAGTTTGCCTCAGCCTCGGCGGGCGGGATGTAGCCAATGGGCTCCAGCAGTCGATGGTGATTGAACCAAGACACCCATTCGAGCGTCGCGAGTTCCAAGGACTCCTTCGTCTTCCAAGGCGCCCGGCGATGGATCAATTCGGCCTTGTAGAGACCGTTGACCGTCTCGGCCAGAGCGTTGTCGTAGCTGTCGCCTTTGCTGCCAACCGACGGCTCCACGCCGGCCTCTGCTAACCGCTCGCTGTAGCGGACAGAGACGTATTGCGAGCCCCTGTCGGAGTGCGCCACAAGGCTTCGATCGCGTTCCGGCTGCCTTGCGTACAGTGCCTGCTCCAGGGCATCAAGGACGAAGTCTGTCGTCATCGAACTGCTGACTCGCCAGCCTACGATGCGTCTGGCGTAGACGTCGATGACGAAGGCCACGTATTGCCAGCCTTGCCAGGTAGAGACGTACGTGAAGTCCGAGACCCAAAGCTGATTCGGCCTGTCGGCCTTGAACTGCCTGTTGACTTTGTCCAGCGGGCACGGCGCCCTGCGGTCGCTGATCGTCGTTCGTACGACTTTGCCCCGCATGACGCCGCGAAGTCCGAGGCGTTTCATCAGCCGTTCAACCGTGCATCGGGCCGCCGCTGTGCCTTCGCGAGCCAACTGCCGCCAGACCTTCTCGGCGCCGTAGACCTGCATGTTGGCTTGCCAGACGCGCTTGATCTCTGTTGCAAGAATGTCATCGCTCTGCGCTCGTGCGCAGCGCCGTTCCGGCTCGCGACGAAGCGCCGCATGCCGTCGATACCCGGACGGGGAGATCTGCAAAACCTTGCAGATCGGCTCGACCCCGAACGTATCGCGATGCTCGTCGATGAGCTCTCTCAGGACTTGAATCGGCGGTCGAGCTCCGCCTGGGCGAAAAACGCACTCGCCACCTTCAGGATCTCGTTGGCCCGGCGCAATTCCTTGACCTCGCGTTCGAGCTCTTTGACGCGCTGCGCCTCCGACGTCGTTACGCCATCGCGCGCGCCGGAATCTATCTCGTGACGCTTGACCCATGTCAGCAGCGTCTGCGGCACGCAGCCGATCTTCGGGGCAATCGATTCGACCGCCAGCCACAGCGAGGGGTACTCCCCGCGGTGTTCCAACACCAGGCGCACCGCGCGCTCGCGGACCTCAGGTGAGAACTTGTTCGACTTGTTCATGGCTCCATCTTCTCAAAGGGTGGAGCCTCCACAAATCCCGGTGCGGTTCACTTCCGGTTAGACGGCATCGACGCACTGCGCGTGCACCATCGACGGCATAGCCCACTGCGAACAAGCCGGCATTGCTGCCGAGCACGCGGTGGTGCGTGAATTCGGTCATCACCTGCGCAAGGCTATGCCCTTCATTGACCGTCGCCACGCCGGCGCCATTGAAGGTGTAGGTGGCCGCCACAGCACTTGGGTACAGCAGGTTGAAGGCCGTCGCGAGGTGCCCGCCCAAGCTGTAGCCGGTGACGGTCAGTTGGTCGGATGTCGTGATCTTGTCGCTCGCATACAGCGACGCCACCCACGCCTGCATGTCTGCGATCTGTCCGAAGGCCCAGCCCTCGGCCTTGATCTCCATGACGTTGGTGGCCTGGTTGTCGCGTACTGCGTCGTCGGCAAATTCCGTACTTCGGAAGCTGATGACCACCTCGCCGGTCTGGCTGTTTCTGAACAGCGTGCCAGAGAACCCAGTGCTGGTGTTGCTCTTGTGCTCGACCACCGTCCAGCCTTCGTCAATGAAGGCCTGCGCCTGGGTCTCCGTGAAGCGGCTGGAGCGCTCGTTTCCGTTGGTGAGTACGTCAACTGTCAAGTCACGAGTCACCGTTTGACCCGGCGCTGAAGTCTTTGGCAAAAGAAAAGCTTCCGCTGCAATTTGCAGATTGGCGTACTTCAGATAGGTTGCGATTTCATTCGACATCTCAGGCTCCCTTTTTTGGTTTCAACACTTGATCGGTAAACATGCGAGTGGCGCCGCCGCGCCAACCGGTCTGTTCCGGACATGTCTTTGCAAACCCCCACGGGCGCGCGCACCTTCAGTGCTTCCTTGTACTGGCTCGAATGAGTACCAGGTCTTCTCGGCTATCACGTCTTTGGTTCGCATGTCGATGATGGTCACCACAGTGCCCGCAACCCACATGCTTCTATCGGCAGGGTCAGTCATATTGCGGAAAGACACTGCGTACCGTGCCGGCTTGCCGCGAACAGGTTCTCGCAGCATCTTGTTGTCGGGCCCTTTTTTTGGTACGCCGCTGTCGTTGCCTTCAACGGGTTCTGAGATAGCTCACCTTTCCCTGAGACTTTCCCCTGTCGCCCGTTGCACTGGACTCAACAGGAACTCAATAATCCGCCGCTGTCCAGTCTTGATCTCCGCAGTCACATTCATCCCCGGACTCAACCGAATCTGCTTCCCATCCACATCGATGGTGGTTTTGTCCAGGCTCAGCGTCACAGGGAACATCGCTCCCCGCTTCTCGTCATTGACCGCATCCGCCGTGACGGTCTTCACCTTTGCCTTCACCGTCCCGTAGCGCGTGAAGGTAAACGTCTCCAGCTTGATTTCCGCCTCCTGGCCCGGATTGACGAAGCCGATGTCTTTGTTCTCCAACGTGACCTCGGCCGTGACGCGTGCGTCGTCGGGGACGATGACCATGAGGGGTTGTGCTTCGGTCACCACGCCGCCTTCGGTATGGGCGGCCAGCTGCTGGACCGTGCCTTTGACGGGCGCCGTGAGCGTGGTGAGCTTGGCGCGCTGGTTGGCCTTGGCTTGTTCCTGCGTGCCTTGCGAGCGCTTGAGGTCGGCGGTGGCCTCGCGTTCGCGCAGGGCGTGCCGGGTCTCGGCCAGGTAGGCGGCTCGGGTGTTCTCGCTTTCTCGCAGGGCGGCATGGGCCTCGGCCAGCCGGGCGCGCTGGGTGGCTAGGTCGCGCTCGAGTTCGATGCGCTCGCGTGTCCTGTCCTGATTGGCATGGCTGGACATGAAACCCTGGTCGGCCAGTTGTTTGAAGTCGGCTTCCCGCTGACGGGCGATGGGCACGGTGGTTTCCAGCTTGGCGACCATTTCGCGCACGGTGGCGATTTCGGCTTGGCGGCGGGCCATCTCGGCGGAGAACTTGGCAAGCCTGGCCGTGATGTCGCTCCACTCGGCGGCTAACTGGGCCTTGGCGGCGCGGGCGTCTTCGGGGACCAGACGGCAGGAATCAGCTTGGCCGGGAGGTCGATACCTTGCGTAGGCGACGCTGCCAGCGCCTGCATCAACGTGCGCGTGCGCAGCACTTCGGACTGGGCGGACTTCAGCTGCTCGTCGACGCTGGTCTTGTCGGCGTTGGCACTGGTCGGGTCGAGTTCGACCAGCGCCTGGCCGGCCTCGACGCGATCACCGTCTTTCACCAGCACCCGCTGGACGACGCTGACCTGCAGCGGCTGGATGACCTTGGTGCGCTCGCTCACCACGATGCGCCCCGGGGCGACGGCGACGATGTCGACGTGGCCGACGATGGACCACGTCAGCGCCATGAGGAAGAGCGCGATCAGTGCCAGGGCGAGCCGTCGCGGTGCGGGGTGAACGGGTGTTTCCTGCAGGCTCAGTGCGGCCGGCAGGAAGGCGGCTTCATCGGCCAGGCGGTCCGGGCCGCTCAGTTCGTGGCGGTGTTGCCAGGCGGCTTTGAAGATGGCGCGGTAGCGGGCCAGCAGTTCCCAGGCGGGATGGCGGACTGCGGCGCTCACTGCAAGACCTCTGCGTTCAGATCTGCAACGCGCAGCCCGCTCGCCTTGCAGCTGCCTTTGGCAGGACGAATGGACATACGTCTTTGACGTATAATTCGGCGATGTACACGATCGTCGAAACGCCCGTCTTCGTGCGCTATGCAGCCGAGATATGGACGGAAGCCGAACTGGATTTGTTCAAGGTCTGGATCGCCAACAACCCGTTGTCTGGCGACGTGATCCAAGGGACCGGCGGCATGCGCAAGGTGCGCTGGTCGCGCGGCGGCAGCGGCAAGCGCGGCGGTGTACGGGTCATCTACTACAACCAGTTGACCGATGGGGTGATTGCGCTGTTCATCGTCTACGCCAAGGCCAAGTTCGACAATTTGCCCGCCGCATTCCTGGCGCGCCTGAAGAAGGAGTTTGAAGATGCCCAAGAAAGTTGATGCAGAGATGGAACGCTTCCAGAACGACCTGCTGCAATCGGTAGGCGAGTTCAAGACAGGTCGGCATGCGCGCGTGACACGCATCGAGCCGACTGCGGCGTCGAAGGCGCGCGCCAACATGGGTCTGTCGCAATCGGAATTCGCACGGCTGATGGGGGTGTCCGTGCGCACCTTGCAGGAATGGGAGCAAGGGCGCCGCCAGCCAACCGGTGCGGCGCAGACCTTGTTGCGGGTGGCGGTCACTGCGCCGGAGGCCTTGTTGGCGCTGGGCTGAAGGCGCGCAAACACCTCGTTGCCGGTCTCACCTTGGCCTGCTTGCAAAAGGCACAGCGACTCAATCACGGCATCGCCTCCCCGCTTTGCTCCGTCCGTCCTCCGGCCTGCATGGCCCACAGATGCGCGTAGATGCCCTTGGGCTTCTGCAGCAGGCTGTCGTGCGTGCCGCCTTCGACGATGCGGCCCTTGTCCATCACGATGATGCGGTTTGCATTCCTCACGGCCGAGAGCCGGTGGGCGATGATGAAGACGGTGCGGCCCTTGCAGATGTGTTTCATGTTCTGCTGCACGATTGCTTCGGATTCGTAGTCGAGCGCACTGGTGGCCTCGTCGAAGATCAGGATGCGCGGCTGGGTGAACAGCGCCCGCGCGATGGCGACTCGCTGCCGCTGCCCGCCGGAGAGGCTGGCGCCCTGCTCGCCCACCATGGTGTCGTAGCCCTCGGGCAGCTCGCTGATGAAGTCGTGGGCGCCGGCCATCTGGGCGGCGCGCATGACCGCCTCCAGGGGCGCGGCCGGGTCGACGATGGCGATGTTCTCGCGCACGCTGCGGTTGAAGAGCAGGTTCTCCTGCAGCACGACGCCGACCTGCCGCCGCAGCTGCGCCGCGTCGATCAGGCTGATGTCGATGCCGTCGACCAGCAGGCGGCCCTGCTCCGGGCTGTAGAGCCGCTGGATCAGCTTGGTGAGCGTGCTCTTGCCCGAGCCCGAGCGCCCGACGATGCCGATGACTTCGCCCGGCCGCACGTCCAGGCTCACGCCGTGGAGCACCGGCGAGGCTTCGGGGCGATAGCGGAAGGTCAGGTTGTCCAGGGTCACGCGCCCCTTGAGGGCGGGCAGTTGGGCGGCTGTGCTGGGCGGAACCTCGGTGCGGGTGTTGAGGATGTCGCCCAGGCGCGCCATCGAGATACCGGTTTGCTGGAAGTCGGTCCACAGCTGCGCCATGCGCATGATGGGCTGGCTCACGCGCTGGGCAAACATGTTGAAGGCGACGAACTGGCCGACGGTCAGTTGGTTATCCATCACGAGGTGGGCGCCGTACCAGAGCGTGGCGGCGTTCACGAGCTTGCCGATGAGGTTGACGCCTTCGTGCGCCCAGCTTGCGAGGTTCTGGGTCTTGAAGCTGGCCGAGACATAGGCGGCCAGTTGGTTGT
Organism: Variovorax sp. PAMC 28711; assembly: GCF_001577265.1. Taxonomy (NCBI): domain Bacteria; kingdom Pseudomonadati; phylum Pseudomonadota; class Betaproteobacteria; order Burkholderiales; family Comamonadaceae; genus Variovorax; species Variovorax sp. PAMC 28711. The sequence continues at coordinate 369,797 of NZ_CP014517.1, forward strand.
CCCAGCGACGGGCAAAGGCGGGTTCCAGCGCCGTGGCCTTGACGGTCTGGATGCCGGTGACGGCTTCGACCAGCATGGCCTGGTTCTCCGCGCCGCGGGCGAACTTCACGTCCAGGCGCTGGCGCAGGAGAGGCACGATGGCCAAGCTCAAGCCGAAGTACAGCGGCAGGCTGATCATCACGATCAGCGTGAGCGGCACGCTGTAGAACAGCATGACGGCGATGAAGACGATGGAGAAGACCACGTCGAGCAGCACGGTCAAAGCGTTGCCGGTGAGGAAGCTGCGGATGTTCTCGAGTTCGCGCACGCGAGCCACAGAGTCGCCGACGCGCCGGGCCTGGAAGTAGGCCAAGGGCAGCTGGACCAGGTGGCGGAACAGGCGCGCACCGAGTTCGACGTCAATGCGGCTGGTGGTGTGGCTGAAGACATAACTGCGCAGGCCGTTGAGCACGCTCTCAAAGACGACCACCACGACCAGACCGATGACCAGCACGTCGAGCGTGGTGACGCCGCGGTGCACGAGCACTTTGTCCATGACGACCTGGAAGAACAGCGGGCTGACCAGCGCGAAGAGCTGGAGCATGAAGCTGATGGCGAGCACTTCGCCTAGCAAGCGGCGGTATTTGATGAGGCTGGGGATGAACCAGCTGAAGTCGAATTTGGCGAGGTCGCCGGCCAGGCTGGCCCGGCTGGCGATCAGGATGAGGTCGCCGGTCCAGTGGGACGCGAAGACGTCCAGGGGTTCGATGACGGGCCGGCCGATGCCATCTGACGGGTCTTGCAGCAGAACGCGTTGTGCGTCGCACTGGGCCAATACGACAAAGTGTTCGCCACCGTCTTCGGCACGGAGGACTGCCAAGGCCGGCAGCGGCGCCAGTGCGAGACGCTTCAGGTCGGTGGAACTGCGCTTGGCATTCAGGCCGAGCTGCTTGGCTGCGCGCAGCAGCGTGGGGGTGTCGATGGGGTCGCTGGGCACGAGGCCCAACTGATGCGCCAGCGTCGCCGGGTCGGCCGCAATCTGATGGAAGCGGGCGATTGTGCAAAGGGCTGCCAACGGCGCCGCCGCCGAGACCTGCTGAGCAATACCTGACTTCTCATTGACGCCCGGTGACACAACGGTCACTGGCGTGTCAGCGACCACGCTTGTCATCGACCCTCTCCCTTACTGAACTCTGCGGTTCAGATAAAGGAAAGATAACCGACTCAACTGGTTACATCGTCGGGTCTGCGCAAAAATAACTGGGCAGTGGCTGGCGCACAACGGAAAGTCATGGCGGCGACGCAACGGTCAGCGAGATCGTGCGTGACCAAAAGCCGAGCCTTCAGTGCGCGGGCACCAGAAAGTCCTGGCTGATGCGCGCACCGATCTCGTTCACCCGGTCAAGGAATTGCGTCAAGTACGCGTGCAGCCCGGTCGCCAGGATTTCGTCGACGCGCGCGTACTGCAGGTCGGCCAGCAGCTTGCCGGCGCGGCGCTGCGTTTCGGCGCTCTGGTCGTTTTGCACCTTCGCGAGGTTGGCCACCACCTCGGCCAGGCTGGCGTGCAGCGAACGCGGCATGTCAGCGCGCAGGATGAGCAACTCGGCCACGCGCTCGGGCTTGATCACGTCGCGGTACACCTTGCGGTAGACCTCGAAGGCGGAGACGCTGCGCAGGATCGCGCTCCAGTGATAGAAATCGTATTCCTGATCTTCCTCGGTCGCGGTGCCGAAGAATTCGCTGTTGAGCGCATGGAACTTGACGTCGACCAGCCGGGCCGTGTTGTCCGCGCGTTCGAGGAACGTACCGAGCCGCGCGAAATAGAAGGCCTCGTCCTGCAGCATGGTGCCGAGCGTCACACCACGCGACAGGTGCGAGCGGAACTTGACCCATTCGAAAAATTGCGCCGGATCGCGCTCGAATGCCCCGGCGCGCAGCATGCGGTTCACCTCGAGCCAGGTCGTGTTCTGCGTTTCCCAGGCTTCGGTGGTGAGCGCGCCGCGCACGGCACGCGCGTTTTCGCGCGCGCCCTTCAGGCACGACAGGATCGACGACGGGTTGTCCTCGTCCTTGACCATGAACTCCATGACTTCCTGCGGAACGATCTGGTCGTGCTTCTTGTTGTACGACGGCAGCAGTTCGCTGATCGACAGCAATCCTTGCCAGCCGTACTTCGCGACTTCGGCGGACTGCGGCAGCAGCGACGTCTGGTAGTTGACGTCGAGCATGCGGGCGGTGTTCTCGGCGCGCTCGGTGTAGCGCGACATCCAGTAGAGGTGGTCGGCAGTGCGTGACAGCATGTGATGTTTCTCCTGCGTGCTCAGGCCGACTGGCTCTGCGATTGCGTCTGCGCAGGCTTGGGCCGCGGTGCGCGGTCGGCTTCGAGCACCCAGGTGTCCTTGGTGCCGCCGCCCTGCGACGAGTTGACGATGAGCGAGCCTTCCTTGAGCGCCACGCGCGTCAGGCCGCCCGGCACCATTTGCACTTCCTTGCCCGACAGCACGAAAGGCCGCAGGTCGATGTGGCGCGGTGCGATGCCCGATTCAACGAAGGTCGGCGAGCTCGACAGGCTCAGCGTGGGCTGGGCGATGTAACCATCGGGCTTGGCCAGCACGGCTTTCTTGAAGTCTTCGATCTCGGCCTGCGTCGACGCGGGGCCGATCAGCATGCCGTAGCCGCCAGCGCCGTGCACTTCCTTCACGACCAGGTCTTTCATGTTGGCGATGACGTACTCGAGCTCGTCCTTGTTGCGGCACATGTAAGTCGGCACGTTCTTCAGGATCGGCTTTTCGTTCAGGTAGAACTCGATCATCTTGGGCACGTACGGGTAGATCGACTTGTCGTCGGCCACACCGGTGCCCACGGCGTTGCTGATCGCGACATTGCCCGCACGGTAGGCGCGCATGAGGCCGGCGCAACCGAGCGTCGATGTCGGGCGGAACACCTCGGGGTCGAGGAAGTCGTCGTCGACGCGGCGGTAGATCACGTCGACGCGCTTCGGGCCGCGCGTGGTGCGCATGTAGACGAAGTCGTCCTTGACGAAAAGGTCCTGCCCTTCGACCAGTTCCACGCCCATTTGCTGCGCGAGGAACGCGTGCTCGAAGTAGGCGCTGTTGTACATGCCGGGCGTGAGCACGACCACCGTGGGTTCGGCCGTGGCGGGTGGCGCGATGGCGCGCAGCGTTTCGAGCAGCAGATCGGGGTAATGGGCGACCGGCGCGACGCGGTTCTGGTTGAACAGGTCGGGGAACAGCCGCATCATCATCTTGCGGTTTTCGAGCATGTAGCTCACGCCGCTCGGCACGCGCAGGTTGTCTTCGAGCACGTAGTACTCGCCGACGCCTTCGGTGTTCGGTGCGCGAATGATGTCGATGCCCGCGATGCTCGAATACACGTTGTTCGGCACGCTCACGCCGATCATCTCGGGGCGGAACTGGGCGTTGTTGTTGATCTGCTCGGCCGGCACGATGCCGGCCTTGACGATTTCCTGGTCGTGGTAGACGTCGTGGATGAAGCGGTTGAGTGCGTTCACGCGCTGGACCAGGCCTTTTTCCATCTCGGCCCATTCGTTCGCCGGGATGATGCGGGGCAACAGGTCGAAGGGAATCAGGCGCTCGGTGCCCGAGCCGTCTTCGTCTTTCGCGCCGTACACCGCGAAGGTGATGCCGACGCGGCGAAAGATCATTTCCGCTTCTTCGCGGCGCGCACGCATCACCTCACCGGGTTGCCTGGCGAGCCATTGGTCGTAGCGCTGGTAGTGGGCTCGAATCGCGGCGCCTGCGTAGGGCAGCTTTTCATACATCTCATCGAATTTATGCATAAAACGACCAATCTCCTGTGGCGGATAGCTTAGCAAGTTCGAGGCCAATCACCACGGAGGCAACCGCCGGCAGCGCCGACTTTCAGGGCACCGCGTGATGCCAGTATCGCCGGCCCTCTTCCCGCTGGCAGATCACCTGTTCCGGCACTGCGCTGCTCCACCGAAAAGCGCCGCAATGTGGCGAATCAAAAACGCGTATGTCGCGCTCGCGATAGCGCTGCAACACCTCGTCCGCCGGATGGCCGAAACGATTGCGGTAGCCCACCTGCGCGATGGCGATGCGTGGCTTCACGGCGTTGAGGAAAGCGGCGCTCGACGACGTCTTGCTGCCGTGATGCGGTGCCAGCAGCACGTCGGCCTGCAACCCCGGGCCACGCGCCACCAGCGCGGCTTCCTGCTCACGCTCGATGTCGCCGACCAGCAGCGCCGTCGCCCGGCCGTTTGCGATGCGCAGAACGCACGACACCGCGTTCGGCTTCGTCGCGGTGGCGTAGTCGGCGGCAAGAGGATGCAGGATTTCGAAGTCGACGCCGTCCCAGTGCCAGTGCTGGCCGGCCTCGCAGCGCGTCGAGAGGTCGCCGGGCCGCAAAGCCTGCAAAGGATGCGTCGCCTCGATCGAACTGAGGAGCACCGCCTGCGGCTGCATCGTCAGCACGGTCTGCGCGCCGCCCGTGTGGTCGCTGTCGCGATGGCTCAGCACGACGGTGTCGAGCCGCTCGCCCATCGCGCGCAGCAACGGCCCGAGCACGCGATGGCCCGCATCGCTCTCCAGGTTGTAGCGCGGCCCGGTGTCGTAGAGCAGGCTGTGGCGGGCGGTTCGCACCAGCACCGCGTTGCCCTGTCCGATGTCGGCGGCGAGCAGTTCGAACTCGCCCACGGGCGGGCGCGGCGTTTGCCACAGCAGCACCGGGAGCAACAGGGGGAGCCCGAGCGTGCGCAGCGACCCGGGCAGGCGCATCGCCAGCAACACGCCGCCCGCGACCCCGCAAACGGCCATCCACAACGGCGGCGCCGGCATGGACAGCGTGGCGAACGGCAGTCCGGCCAGCCATTGGAGACACAGCGCGAGGCCCTGAACGGCATAGGCGGCAAGTTGCCACAGCGCCGGAACGGCCACGCCGAGCATCGCCAGCGGCGTGACGACCAACGTCACCCATGGGATCGCCACTGCATTGGCCACCAGACCGACTGCCGAAACCTGCTGGAACAACAGCACGCCGAGCGGGGTGAGCGCCAGCGTGACCACCCATTGCTCCCTGAACATCTGCAGGAGCCGGGCAACGGCGCCTGTCCTGCCCGCCCGGGGCGCCCCGGAATCCGTCGCGAACAGCACGCCGACGGCGACAAAACTCAGCCAGAAGCCGGCCTGCATCAGCGCCCACGGGTCGATCATCACGACCATCGCGCACACGAGCAGCCAGACGTGCGGCCATGGCCAACGCCGCCCGCTCAGGCGCAGCAGCGCGACAACGGCCAGCATCCAGACGGTGCGCTGCGACGGCACGCCCCAGCCGCTGAACAGCGCATAGAGCGCCGCCAGCAGCACGCCCCCCGCCAGCGCCGCATGCGGCGCTGGCCAACGCAGCATGAGGCGCACGCTGCGCCGCCACAGCGTGCCGACAGCGAGCGCGGCGAGCCAGGCGAACATCGTGATGTGCAGGCCCGAGATGCTCATCAGGTGCGCGACGCCGGTCGCTCGGAAGACATCCCAGTCGGCCCGGTCGATCGCGTTCTGGTCGCCGGTGACCAGGGCTGCGATCACGCCCGCGAGCTTGCGATCGGCCACCCGCTCGAACACGGCGTCCCGCACCGACTCGCGCGCGCGTTCGACCGGATGCAGCCAGGTGTCGGCGACACGCTCCGGCGCGGCATCGCCGGCGCCGTTGCGAACATACCCGGTCGCCTGCACGCCCTGCTCCCAGGCCCACAGTTCGTAATCGTGGCCGTGCGGGTTCAGGTTGCCGTGCGGCGCCTTCAACCGCACTGTCATGCGCCAACGCTCGCCCGCGTGCAGCGGACCCGGCGCAGCGACCGGCTCGGCACGCCCGCTCTCGTCGGCGCTGCGTCCCCAAAGTCCCGTGTTGGCCGCGTACCAGCCGAGCGCGATGCGCGGCGGCATCGCAGGCAGCGGCTCGGTGCTGCGATCGGCCCAGCGCGCCGAGGTCACGTCGAGTCGAAAGCGGGTGCCGCCCTCGCCGCGCTGCGGCATCTGGGCCACGACGCCGACGACCTGCACGTCGCGCCCTTCAAGCGCAGGCGTCAGCGTGTCTTGCGCATACACGGCAGCGCGCCATCCGGCGGAACCTGCGCCGATGCACAGACCCATGAACAAGACCGCGAGCCCGCGCAGGCGAGGCGCGCCGCCGTCGGCCCGCGCAACCGCAAACAACCCGGCAAAACCGACCGCCAGCAAGACTGCGTAGCCCGCCTCGTCCCAGAGTCGCGGCTGATGCAATTGCAACACCGCCCCGAGGACCGAGCCCGCGAGCGCAGCGAACGCATTTCGCCCACGCGCGGCGGTGCCCGGCTCCCCGCCCCCACTCACGCTGACACTCCCTTGCACACGGCCACGAACCCTCCCGGATCGATCGATTGGACGCGCTCTTTGGCGCGTTAATTGCTTTGCAGTCGGCTAGTATGCGTCTCACACGAGGCCTGTCTTCCCGAACGCTTTTTCGACGCTCCTGGCCGCAAAAATACATGTCCATTCACGCCGCACTCCATCACGTCACGCACTACAAGTACGACCGCCCCGTGCAACTGGGCCCGCAGGTCGTCCGTCTCCGGCCGGCGCCGCATTGCCGCAGCAACGTGATTTCGTATTCGCTCCAGGTCGAGCCCGCAGAGCATTTCGTCAACTGGATGCAGGATCCGTTCGCCAACTACCAGGCGCGGCTGGTGTTCCCCGAGAAGACGACCGAGTTCAAGGTCACGGTCGATCTCGTGGTCGAGATGGCCGTCTACAACCCGTTCGATTTCTTCCTCGAGCCGCAGGCCGAAAACTTCCCCTTCAAGTACACCGAATCGCAAGCCGACGAACTCGCGCCCTATCTGGTGGCCGATCCGGTCACGCCGCTGGTGGCGGCGTATCTCGAAAAGGTCGACCGCAAGGAACAGCGCACCATCGATTTTCTGGTCGGCATCAACCAGCAGGTGCAAAAAGACGTCAACTACCTGATCCGCATGGAGCCGGGGGTGCAGACGCCGGAAGAAACGCTGACCAGCGGCAGCGGCTCGTGCCGCGATTCGGGCTGGTTGCTGGTCCAGTTGCTGCGTCACATCGGCCTGGCCGCGCGCTTCGTGTCGGGCTACCTGATCCAGCTCACGCCCGACGTGAAAGCGCTCGACGGCCCGAGCGGCACGACCGTCGACTTCACCGACCTGCACGCCTGGTGCGAAGTGTTCCTGCCGGGGGCAGGATGGGTCGGCCTCGACGCCACCTCGGGCCTGCTGGCCGGCGAAGGCCACATTCCGCTCGCCTGCACGCCGACGCCATCGAGCGCTGCGCCGATCGAAGGCGTGGTCGACGATGCCGAGGTCGAGTTCGGCCACGAGATGGTCGTAACGCGCATCTACGAATCGCCGCGCGTCACCAAGCCCTACACCGACGAGGAGTGGGCCGAGGTGCTCAAGCTCGGCGAAGCGGTCGACAAGCGGCTGATGGCCGGCGATGTGCGCCTCACGATGGGTGGCGAGCCGACCTACGTCGCCACCAGCGACCGCGATGCCGCCGAATGGAACACCGACGCGCTCGGCCCGACGAAGCGCGGCTACGCGACCGAGCTCGTGCAGAAGTTGCGCGCCGAATACGGCAACGGCGGCTTTCTGCATTTCGGCCAGGGCAAGTGGTATCCGGGCGAACAGCTTCCGCGCTGGGCCCTCAACATCTTCTGGCGCGGCGACGGCCAGACGCTGTGGCACGACCCGGCGCTCTTCGCCGACGAACGTGTGCCCACGCACTACACCAGCGAAGATGCGCGCCGCTTCACCACCGTGCTGGCGCACAAGCTCGGCCTGACCGAGCGCTACATGCAGGCGGGCTATGAAGACACCTTCTATTACCTCTGGCGCGAGCGCCGTCTGCCGGTCAACGTCGACCCGTTCGATTCGAAGCTGGACGACGAACTCGAACGCGTGCGCCTGCGACGCGTGTTCACGCAGAAGCTCGATGCGGTCATCGGCTACATGCTGCCGATCGAACCGGCCAACGCCGACAAGGACGCGCCGCCGCTCGAAGGTCCCGGCTGGAAAACCGGCCCCTGGTTCCTGCGCGACGACCGGCTCTATCTCATCCCCGGCGATTCCCCGATGGGCTATCGCTTGCCGCTCGACTCGCAGCCGTGGGCCAGCAAGGGCGACTATCCCTACCTGATCGACCGCGATCCGACCGCGCCACGCGCCGCCCTGCCGTCGTCGGCCGACTACCGCGCTCGCTACACCGCAGCGACCACCGGCGCGCCCAAAGACGACCTGGGCGACGTGCCCTACACCTTCGGCGCCCCGCCAGCCACCACCGCGGCCTTGCGCATGCAGGGCCCGGGCAGCGCTTCCGTCGGCACCGTTGCAGCAGGCACCGGCAGCGACGGCGCGGACACCAGCGCCACGCGCCAGCCGCGTCGCGGCGAATCGGCCCATTGGGTCACGCGCACCGCGCTCTGCGTCGAAGTGCGCGACCCACGCCGCGCCAATGGCCCGGCAGCTGAAAAGGTCGGCGTCGCGTCCGGCGTGATCTACATCTTCATGCCACCGCTCGCGCGCCTCGAGGACTACCTCGACCTGGTCGCCGCGATCGAAGCCACGGCAACGCAACTCGGCGTGCAGATCGTGATGGAGGGCTACCCGCCACCGCGCGACCCGCGCCTGAAGATGCTGGCCGTCACGCCCGACCCGGGCGTGATCGAAGTCAACATCCATCCGGCCGCCAACTGGAAGGAACTGGTCGAACACACCGAGTTTCTCTACAACGCCGCGTTCGAAACCCGCCTGTCGGCCGAGAAGTTCATGACCGACGGTCGCCACACCGGCACCGGCGGCGGCAACCACTTCGTGATGGGCGGCGCCACGCCGGCCGACAGTCCGTTCCTGCGCCGGCCCGAGCTGCTGGCCAGCCTGCTCCTCTACTGGCACAACCATCCGTCGCTGAGCTACCTGTTCTCGGGCATGTTCATCGGCCCGACGAGCCAGGCCCCGCGCGTGGACGAGGCGCGCAACGACCAGGTCTACGAACTCGAGATCGCGCTGAAGGAAATCGCCCGCAATCGCGAGGTCTACGGCGAGAACATGCCGGCCTGGCTGGTCGACCGCACGCTGCGCAACATCCTGATCGACGTGTCGGGCAACACGCACCGCAGCGAGTTCTGCATCGACAAGCTCTACTCGCCCGACTCCAGCACCGGCCGCCTCGGCCTGCTGGAATTGCGCGCTTTCGAAATGCCGCCCCATGCGCGCATGAGCATCGCCCAGCAACTGCTGATCCGTGCGCTGGTGGCCCGCTTCTGGGATGAGCCGTACAAGGCGCCGGTCACCCGCTGGGGCACCGAACTGCACGACCGCTTCCTGTTGCCGACCTTCGTCAAGATGGACTTTGACGACGTCATCTCCGAGATGCGGCAAGCCGGCTTCCCGTTCGATCCGAACTGGTTTGCACCTCACCTCGAGTTCCGCTTCCCGCTGGTGGGCCAGGTGCAGGCGATGGGCGTCGAGCTCTCGCTGCGCAATGCGCTCGAACCCTGGCATGTGATGGGCGAAGAAGGATCGTCCGGCGGCACGGTGCGCTATGTCGACTCGTCTCTCGAACGCATCGAAGTGCGCGTGACGGGCCTCAACGAGAGCCGCCACGTCATCACGGTCAACGGCAAGGTCCTGCCGCTGCAACCGACCGGCACCACAGGCGAATTCGTGGCGGGCGTTCGCTACAAGGCCTGGAATCCGCCTTCGGCGCTGCACCCGAGCATCGACGCGCATGCGCCGCTCACGTTCGACATCGTCGACACCTGGATGAAGCGCTCGCTCGGCGGTTGCCAGTATTTCGTGGCGCACCCGGGCGGTCGCAACTACGAGACCTTCCCGGTCAATGCCTACGAGGCCGAGAGCCGTCGCATGTCGCGCTTCACCCGCATGGGCCACACGCCCGGTGTTCTCAAGACGCCGCCCGCGACCATTGAGCTGGCCGGCAGCCGCGAGTTTCCGTTCACGCTGGACCTGCGTCGTTGATGCGCCGTGACGGCAGCGTGACCTTGCGCGGGCTGTGAAATCCTTGAACGAATCCCTGTTCGACAACGCGTCGCACGAAGCCCCGGCGGCTTTGGCGTCGTCGCTCGCCCCGCCGGCCCAGCCGGGCCATTTCGACGAGCTGCGTGGCCAAGCGACCCGCCCGGCCCCGCAGCGCCCCGGCACCCAATTCCCCGCAGCGCCGAGCGGCCCGTTGCTGTACGACGCGGCCGGCGAGCCCCCATCGGCCGCCACGCCGGAGCCGCCCACCGAGGACGACGCCAAGGCGCCGCTCGCGCCGGCGTGGAATCACTTCTTCGAAGAACTCGGCTCCGGCGGGTTTAGCGACCTGCCGCGCCGTGCGGTCAGCCTGGAGCGCCAGATCCGCGACAACGGCGTCACCTACAACGTGTACGCCGATGCGAACGGGCCGCAGCGACCCTGGTCGCTCGACCTGTTTCCGCTGATCGTTTCGCCCGAAAGCTGGGCCCAGATCGAGGCCGGCGTGCTGCAGCGCGTGCGCGTGCTCGACCGCGTGATGGCCGACGTCTACGGCCCGCAGCAGCTGCTGGCCGAAGGCTTGCTGCCAGCCGCGCTGGTACGCGGCCATCCGGGTTATTTGCGCCCGATGCACGGCGTGAAGCCGCCCGGCGACACCTGGTTGCACATCACCGCGTTCGACCTCGCGCGCGGCCCGGATGGCAACTGGTGGGTGGTGTCGCAGCGTACGCAGGCGCCTTCGGGCCTCGGCTATCTGCTCGAGAACCGGCTCGCGATTTCTCGGCAGTTTCCGCAGGCCTTCGAGGCGCTCGACGTGCAGCGGCTGGCCGCCACCTACGGCGCCATGATGGAAGGCCTGCAGGCCATGTGCCCGGCGGGCGTGCCGCCGCACATCGCACTGCTCACGTCCGGCCCGTACAACGAAACCTACTTCGAGCACGCCTACCTCGCGCGCTACCTCGGCATCACGCTCGTCGAAGGCAGCGACCTCACGGTGCGCGACCAGCGCCTGTACCTCAAGACGCTGCAGGGCCTGCGCCCGGTGCACGGCCTCATCAAGCGCCTGGACGACCAGTACCTCGACCCGCTCGAACTGCGGCCCGATTCGACGCTCGGCGTGCCCGGCCTGCTGCAGGCGATTCGCGCCGGCAACGTGCTGGTCGCGAACATGCCGGGATCGGCCTTTCTCGAATCGCCCGCGTTGCTCGGCTTTTTGCCCGCCCTCGCCCGTCGCCTGATCGGCGAGAAGCTGCAGCTTCCGGCGCTGCCGACCTGGTGGTGCGGCGAGCGCGCCGCCATGGAATCCGTGCTCCCGCAGCTCGGCGACTGCGCCATCAAGCCGACTTACCCGGGATCGGACGCGCACCACACCTTCGAAGCCGTGCTCGGCAGCCAACTCGGTCGTCGCGAGCTCGACGAATGGGCCGGCCGCATCGTGCGCCAGGGCGAGGCTCACACGGTGCAGAGCTACCTGCCGCTTTCGCAGATGCCGACCTGGACGCAAGACCTCGGCCCCGGCCACATCGCACCACGCGCCGTGCTGCTGCGCGTTTTCGCCGTGAGCGATGGTGCGCAATCGTGGCGCGTGCTGCCGGGCGGCCTCGCGCGCCTGGCCGGCGCCGATGCACAGATCGCCTCGATGCAGCGCGGCGGCAGCAGTGCCGACGTCTGGGTGCAGACCGCGGGCGTCGTCGACCGCACCACGCTGCTCCAACCGCACGCCACGCCGGCCTCGTTGGCGCGACACCGCGCCCCCGTCACCAGCCGCGCCGCCGAGAACATGTTCTGGCTCGGCCGCTACACCGAGCGCGCCGAGAACGCCGTGCGGCTCGCCCGCCTCACGATCGACCTGCTGAGCGGCGAAGACCAGTCGTCCCGCCCCCTGCTCGCCTGGCTGCACAAGCTGGCGCTGCGCAATGCGCTGGTTCCACGCGACGTGCCGGCTGCGCCGAAGTCGCGCCGGGTGTTCGAACGCGCGCTGATCGCCGAACTCGGCGATGTCGACAAGGGCGGCAGCGTCGGCTACAGCCTGCGCTGCGTGCGCGAAGCGGCGGCGGCCGTGCGCGAGCGGCTGTCGCAAGACCACTGGAACCAGATCGTGCGCGCCGAGGCCGAATTCCTGCGCCGCACGGCCGAGCAATCGGGCGAAATCGGCGAAGGCAGCTACGCGACCGGCGCCGCGCTGCGGTCGCTCGAATCGGCGAGCGCCGCGCTCGCCGCCATGACCGGCGCACAGACCGACCGCATGACGCGCGACGACGCCTGGCGGCTGCTCTCGATCGGCCGCCATATCGAACGCCTCGGCTTCCTGTCGAGCGCGCTGGCGGCCGGGTTCGAGAACGGCGCGGTGCACGAGATCGCCGGCTTCGAGGCGATGGTCGCGCTGTTCGACAGCACCATCACCTTCCACGCCCGCTACCAGCAGCGCCGCGACGTCGCCACGCTGGTCGACCTGCTGGTGCTGGATGGCGACAACCCCGCTCGCTGGCCTGGGTCACGCAAACCCTGCGCGGCCGCATCGCACGGCTGGCCGGCAGCGCGCCGGGCAAGCTCACCGCCCTGTCGTACGAGTTGCCGGACCCGGCCACCTGGACGCTCGAACGGCTGTGCGAATCCGGCGCCGAAGCGCAGTATCCCGCCCTGGTCCAGCTGTTTGAGAGCCTCGAAACCGCGGCGTACCATGTGTCCGACGCCATTGGCATCCGTTACTTCACCCTGACCTCAGAATCCCTTCGCTCCGTCGGCGTCTGATTGCGACACGCAGTGCGCGAAGACTGGGGGCGAGCCAAGTTCATGCGCCTTCACGTCACCCACGAAACCCGCTACGACTACACGCCGCCCGTCGAGACGGCGCAGCACCTCGCGCACCTGAGGCCGCTGGTCACGCCGTCGCAACGCCTGGTCAGCCACCGGTTGCGCATCACGCCCGAGCCGGCGCAGCGCAGCGAATCGCCCGATCTCTACGGCAACACCCGCGCCTTCTTCGCCCTCGAATCGACGCACGACGAACTGGTCGTCACGGCCGAGAGCGTGGTCGAAACGTCGGTGCCGCGCCTCGCGCCATCGGTCGCACGCGAACTGCCCTGGGAAGCGGTGCGCGAGCGCTTTCGCTATCGCAAAGGGTTCAGTTTTGATGCGGCCTCGGACTTCGGCTTCCCCTCGCCCTACGTGCCGCTGCACGACAACTTCGCGGCCTACGCGCGGGCCAGTTTCGCGCCCGGCCGTCCCACGTTCGACGTCGCGATGGACCTGACGCTGCGGATGCACCGCGACTTTCTCTACGACGCCGAGAGCACCGAGATCAACACGCCGGCGGTCGAGGCGCTCGCGCAGCGCAAGGGCGTGTGCCAGGATTTCGCGCACATCATGATCGCGTGCTTTCGCACGATGGGTTTGCCCGCGCGCTACGTGAGCGGCTACCTGCTGACCCAACCGCCGCTGGGCCAGCCGCGCCTCATCGGCGCCGATGCCTCGCATGCCTGGGTGCAGGTTTACCTGCCCGGCGTGGTGGGTCCGGGCGATTGGGCCGACTTCGACCCGACGAACGGGCGCCAGCCCGGCGAAGACTACGTGACCCTGGCGCTCGGCCGCGACTACTCCGACGTCTCGCCGATGCGCGGCGTGCTGCACGGCGGCGCGCGGCACACGCTGCATGTCGGCGTCACGGTACAGCCGGCGGAGGAACTGCTGACGGCGTCGTCGCAGTCGCAGTCGCAATCCCAATCTTCTTCCTGATCAATTTCCCTTTGGAGTCTTCATGAGCGTTTACGACAAGCTGTCCCAACTCGGCATCTCGCTGCCGCCCGTCTCCGTGCCCGCCGCCGCATATGTGCCCTTCGTGCAGACCGGCAACCTGGTCTTTCTCTCTGGCCACATCGCCAAGAAAGACGGCAAGCCCTGGGTCGGCCAGCTCGGCGCCGGCATCGCCACCGAGGAAGGCAAAGCCGCGGCCCGCGCGATCGCCGTCGACTTGCTCGGCACGCTGCATGCAGCCGTCGGCGACCTGAACAAGGTCACGCGCATCGTCAAGCTCATGAGCCTGGTCAACTCGACCGGCAGCTTCACCGAGCAGCATCTGGTGACCAACGGTGCGAGCGAGCTGTTCGCCGAAGTGTTCGGTCCCGAAAAAGGCGCGCATGCGCGCAGCGCGTTCGGCGTGGCGCAGATTCCGATGGGCGCCTGCGTCGAGATCGAACTGATCGCCGAAATCGGCTAAGCCGCAACGACACCCGACGACGAGCCACGCACCACCAGCTCGCCCGGCAGCAGCAGTTGCCGTGGTGCCGCCTCGAGGCCTTGCAGTCGCTCGATGAGGCAGCTGGCCGCCGCGCGACCGATGGCATCGGTCGGCTGCGAAATCGTCGACAGGCCCGGCCCGATCAACGACGCCCATTCGGGATCGTCGAAGCCGACGAATCCGAGATCGGTACCGAAACCCCAACCCAGTCGTGCCATCGCCTGCGCGACACGCAGGGTGACGACCGCGTTGCCCGCGATCACCGCCGCGCGTCGGCCGCCCTCCGCGGGCCCGGCGCGCTTGCGCAGCGCTCGCAACGCCGCGTCGAGGGCGTCTTCTTGTTGCACCACACACTCGAACACTTCGCCGGCCACCTTCGGCTGATGGGCTGCCAGACAGGACGAGAATGCCGCGGCGCGCTCACGCCGCGAGCTCACCCCTTTCTGCGGTTCCGTGATGTAGAGCAGTTCTTGGTGCCCGCCCGCGACCAGGTGGCCGCACGCCTGCTGCATCGCGTCGCGGTTGTCGAGCGAAACGAAATCGGTGTGCATGCCGGCATGTCGCCGGTCGACCAGCACGGCGGGCTTGCCATGCAGCGCATCGGCATCGACCAGGCCGGCACCACGGCCCAGCGTATTCAGGATGAACCCGTCGACCTGGTACCCGGCCAGCGCATCGATCGCTTCACGCTCCCGATCGAAATCGTTGCCCAGGTTGAACAACATCACCAGATAGCCGGCGTCCTGGCACGCCTTTTCGGCACCGCGCAGCACGGCCACCGAATAGGGATTGGTGATGTCCGCGACGATCAGTCCGATCAATCGCGAGCGGCCCCGGCTCAACGCCTGCGCCATCGGGCTCGGCGAATAGGCCAGCGCCGCGATGGCGGTTTCGACGCGCGTCGCGATGTCGGGGCTGAGCAATCGTTCGCGGTGGTTCAGGAAGCGCGAAACGGTCGCCTTCGACACGCCCGCGGCCTCGGCCACGTCGGCGATGGTGGCGCGGCGCTGGCGTGCCCCGTGAACGCGAGCGTTCACGCAGCCGCCGTGTCGTACACCGCAGCAGGCCGTTCGCCGGCAAGTGCCTGCAGCAGGTTGGTGGTGGCGAGCTCGGCCATGGCGTGCCGCGTCTCGTGCGTGGCCGAACCGATGTGCGGCAACGGCGTCACGCGCGGATGCGTGCGCAACGGCGAGTCGGCCGGCAGCGGTTCGGTGGCGAACACGTCGAGCCCCGCGGCGCGCAACGTGCCGTGGTCAAGCGCCGCGAGCAGCGCCGCCTCGTCGACAGTCGCACCGCGTCCTCCGTTGATGAACACAGCGCCGGGCTTCATCTTGCCGAAGCAGCGCGCGTCGACCATGCCGCGCGTCGCCTCCGACAGCGGTAGCATGGCGACCACGAAGTCGCTGCGCGCCAGCAAGTCGTCGAGCGGCGTGTGGTGTGCCTTGCCCTGCAACGCGGGCGCCTGCGCAGCGAGGTCGACCGCACGCCGCGCGTGGTACAGCACCGGCATGCCGAAGCCGAGCGCCGCACGCCGCGCGATGGCCTGACCGATGCGGCCGAAGCCGAGCAGGCCGAGCGTCTTGCCGTGCACGTCGAAACCGAACAACTCCTCGTCGATGTTCTTGGTCCAGCGACCCTCGCGCACCAGCGTCGAGAGCTCGACCACGCGACGGCTGGTCGCCATGAGGAGCGCGAAGACCGTGTCGGCCACCGTCTCGTCGAGCACGCCCGGCGTGTGGCACAGCAGGATGCCGCGCCGATGCAATTCGGCCAGCGCGTAGTTGTCGACGCCGACCGATACGCTGGAGATCACTTTGAGCTTCGGCGCGCGCGCCAGCAAGGCCGCGTCGACCGGAAAGCTCGAACCGATCAGCCCTTCTGCCTCGGGCAGCGCGGCGTGGAACGCGGCCACGTCCTTCTTGGCGTCGACCACCACCACGTCGTGCACCGCGGTGAGCCGGGCCAGCTGGTCGTCGGGCAGCACACGAAAAACGACGACCCGTTTGCGCGCGCTCACAGTGCGGCCTCTTCGAGTTCGGCGCGTGTCGGCAAGCCTTCGGTGTCGCCGAGCACCTGCACCGCGCGGGCGCCGATCCAGGCGCCGCGGCGCACTGCGTCGGGCACGCTGCGGCTTTCGAGCAGCGCGCTCACCACGCCGGCCGCGAAGCCGTCGCCCGCGCCCACCGTGTCGATGATCTCGGCCACCGGAAAGCCCTCGACGTGGCCCGTGCCGGCCACGTCACTGTCGTAGTACGCACCCTCGGCGCCGAGCTTGACCACGACGAGCGTCGCGCCGCGCTTTCGGTAGAAGCGCGCCACACCTTCGGGCGTGGTCTCGCCGGTGAGCAGCACGCCTTCTTCCATGCCTGGAAACACCCAATCGGCACGCGATGCGAGCGTGTTGATCCAGTGGCGCATCGTATCGGTGGACGACCACAGCGTCGGGCGCAGGTTGGGGTCGAACGAGACCGTGCGGCCGGCCGCACGCATCACGTCCACGCACTTCAGCGCGGCCTGCAGGCTGGTGTCGGAAATCGCCGCGAAGACACCCGTGGCGTGCAGATGACGCGCCGAGGCGAGCCACGCTTCATCGACATCGGCCGGGCCCATCTGGCTGGCGGCAGAACCCTTGCGGTGGTATTCGACCGGCGGGTCGCTGCCGTCGGTCACGCGTCCCTTGAACTGGAAGCCGGTGCGCTGCGACGCATCGCAGATCACATGCGAGCAATCGATGCCCTCGGCTTTCATCGACGCGATGAGCGAGCGGCCCATCGAATCGGTGCCGAGGCGACTGGCCCAGCCGACCTTCAGCCCGAGCCGCGACAGCCCGATGGCAACGTTGGTTTCGGCACCTGCAGTTCGCTTGAAGAACGACTGCGCGTTCTCGATCGGGCCGGGCCGGTCGGCCACCAGCAACAGCATCGCTTCGCCGAAGAGCGCAACGTCGAAAGCGTGTTCGCTCATGCCGACCTCACAGGGAACGCAGGTGCGCGATCTGCTCGCGCGTGGTGGCCAGCAGGTCGTCGCCGACGAGCGGGTATTCGATGGCGCGCGGCACATCGGCCGGGAGCGCGCGCAGCACGGCGCGCCACGGCGCGACGGAGTCGGTCAACGGCACCGCCACCCATTTCGCCGGCAAGCGCTGCACGCCCTTGCAATGCACGTAACGCACACGATCCGCGAACACTTGTGCGGCCTCCAGCGGGCATTCGCCGACGCAGTGCCAGTTGCCCATGTCGAAGGTCATCCCGAGTGAGACGCCCGCGCGGTCGGCGACATCGAAAAAGGTTTGCAACGCCGGCAGGCTGCCGGCCGCGACCGTCTGGTCGTTCTCGATGACCAGTTCGATGCGCGTCTCGGCCAGCGAAACCTTCAAGCCCCACAGCGAGCCATGCGAGGTCGCACGAAAATCGCCGATCGACATCTTCAGGCGCTTGGCGCCGAGCGTCGTCGCCGCGGCGAGGCCGCGACCGAGCGCGGCGCTGTCGAGCCATCCGCCTTCGGCCCAGAGGCCTTCCGGGCTGGAGTACACCGACGCGAGGCCGGCCAGCGCAGGCAATTCGGCCACCGGGTCGCGCAGCATTTCGCCGCGCACCTCGACCGAATCCGCGCCCGCGGCCCTGGCCATCTGCGCGCACCAGAGCTGCCCGTGGCGGCCCACTTCCGCCGCACCGAAAGACGACAACGAAACGAGAACGGTGGACATCAATGCGCCTGGTTCGAGGAAAGGATCTGCC
Organism: Variovorax sp. PAMC 28711; assembly: GCF_001577265.1. Lineage (NCBI taxonomy): Bacteria > Pseudomonadati > Pseudomonadota > Betaproteobacteria > Burkholderiales > Comamonadaceae > Variovorax > Variovorax sp. PAMC 28711. The sequence continues at coordinate 387,780 of NZ_CP014517.1, forward strand.
CGAGAAACTGGCGCAGCTTTTCGTTCTTCGGATCGCCGAAAAATTCGGCCGGCGGCGCCTGCTCGAGGATCTTGCCGTCGGCCATGAAGATGACACGGTCGGCCACGCTGCGCGCGAAGCCCATTTCGTGCGTCACGCACAGCATGGTCATGCCGTCGTCGGCCAGGCTGATCATCGTGTCGAGCACCTCCTTGACCATCTCCGGGTCGAGTGCGGAGGTGGGCTCGTCGAACAGCATGATCTTGGGCGTCATGCAGAGCGCGCGCGCGATCGCCACGCGCTGCTGCTGGCCGCCCGAGAGCTGGCTCGGGTACTTGTGGGCCTGCTCGGGAATGCGCACGCGCGTGAGGTACTTCATCGCGACCTCCTCGGCTTGTGCCTTCGTCATGCCGCGCGAGCGCATCGGCGCCAGCGTGCAGTTCTGCAGGATGGTGAGGTGCGGGAACAGGTTGAACTGCTGGAACACCATGCCGACTTCGGCCCGCACCGCATCGACGTTCTTGCCGCCTGCGGTGAGCTCGATGCCGTCGACCACGATCTTGCCCTTTTGCACCGTCTCAAGACGGTTGATGCAGCGGATCAAGGTCGACTTGCCCGAACCCGAAGGCCCGCACACCACGATGCGTTCACCCGGCCGCACGCTCAGGTCGATGTCGGTCAGCACCTGGAAGGTGCCGTACCACTTGTTGACCGCCTCGATGCGGATGATCGGTTCCGTCGTCGCCATGACGTGTTCCTTCGATTCGATGTCGATCAGTTCAGCTTCGGCAGGTCGGTTTTCAGCCACTTCTGGTAGAGCTTGTTCAGCTCGCCGTTGGCGCTGTTCTTGGCGACGAACTCGTTCACGCTCTTCAGCAGGTCGTCCTGGCCCGGACGCATGGCGATGCCCATGGCTTGCTGCACGAGGTTGAACTTGTTTTCGAAGGTGTTGGCCGGCACGCGCTGGGCGATTTGCGCGGCGACGGTGACGGAGCAGCCGATCGCATCGACCTGGCCGGAGATCAGCGCCTGCATGGCCGAGGCGTCGTCGTCGAAACGGCGGATCTCGGTGCCTTCGGGCGCGGCTTTGGTCACCGCGACGTCTTGCGTTGAGGCACGGGCGACACCCACGCGCAGGCCCTTCAGGTCGGCGGCGGACTTGATGGGCGAAGCGGTCTTGCCGTACAGCACGATCGTCGCGGCCGCATACGGCGTCGAGAACGCGACCTGCTTGGCGCGCTCGGGCGTGACGGCCAGCGACGCGACCAGCACGTCGACCTTGTTGGTCAGGAGAAACGGAATGCGGTTCGGGCCGGTGACAGGCACGATGTTGGCCTTGACGCCCCAGTCCTTGGCGAGCAGTTTGGCCACATCGGCGTCGTAGCCGTCGGGCTGGTTTTGTGCATTGGTCGTACCGTACGGCGGAAAGTCGACCAGCATGCCGATGGTGATCTCGCCCTTTTTCTGGATGTCGGCCACGCTCTGGGCGGACGCAAAGGGAGCGAACACGGTGAGGGCGGCGCCGAGGCCCAATGCAGCCAGGGTGGCACGACGGGTGGTGGTGGAACGGATCATTTTGAAGTCTCCTGAGTTGACGGAAATCGAAGAAAAGTCGATCGAAAAAAGGTCAGCGCGCGAGCGATCGCGCCTGCCGACGCTCCATGCGGGCTGCAAGGATGCTCAGCGGCCAGCAGATGACGAAGTAAATGGCGGCCACCACCGAGAACACGATGAGCGGCTGGAAGGTGGCGTTGTTGATGATCTGCCCGGCGCGCGTGATCTCGGTGAACCCGATGATCGCCGCGAGCGACGTGCCTTTGATGATCTGCACGAGGTAGCCGACCGTCGGCGCCAGCGCGATCTTGAAAGCTTGCGGTAGCACCACGTCGCGCATGCGGGCGCCGTACTTGAGACTTAACGCCTCGGCCGCTTCCCACTGGCCGCGCGGGATGGCCTCGATGCAGCCCCGCCAGATCTCGCCGAGGAAGGCTGCGCTGTTGAGGATGAGCGCCGCACCGGCCGCGACCCACGGATTGATGTCCAGGCCGAACACCGGCGCGCCGAAGAAGATCAGGAACAGTTGCAGGAGCAGCGGGGTGCCCTGGAAGATCTGGATGAAGACCATCGAGACGCCGCGCGCCCAGCGCGATTCCGACGTGCGCATCAGCGCGATGGCGAGGCCGAGGATCGCACCGCCGACAAACGCGATCGCCGACAGCGCGAGCGTCCATTGGGCCGCTTCGAGGATGAACAGGAATTCGGGATAACCGAAGGTACGCATGGTGATGTTTCCTTGGGCTTACCGGCGGTCCGGATAGTTGAGCAAGCGCTGATAGATCAGCTTGAACATCCCGAGAACGCCAGCGCGAGCGCCAGATAGATCGCGGCGACGACGATGTAGATCTCGAAGCTGCGGAAGGTCTGCGATTGCAGGTTGGCCGCCACCGAGGTGAGGTCGTCCGCCGAGATCACCGATACGACTGCCGAGCTCAGCATCAGCAGGATGAACTGGCTCGTGAGCGCCGGGTAGATCGCCTTGAGCGCCGGCTTGATGATGACGAACCGGAAGATTTCCCAGCCCTTGAGATTGAGCGCCCTGCCCGCTTCGATCTGCCCCTTGGGAATCGACTCGATCCCTGCACGGATGATCTCAGTCGCATAGGCGCCGAGGTTCACCACCATGGCCACCAGCGCGGCCGTTTGCGGCGACCAGCGCAGGCCGATGGCCGGCAGCGCGAAGAAGAAAAAGAACAGCTGCACGAGGAACGGCGTGTTGCGGATCACCTCGATGTAGGCATTCACGATGAAGCGCAGCCAGCCCGGCCCGGCGGTCTTGCCCCAGGCGCAGAAGATCGCGACGACCAGACCGAGCACGGTGGCGATCAGCGACAGCTGGATGGTGATCCAGGTGCCCTTGAGCAGCAACGGCCAGGCCGCGAACACGGCTTCGAACTGAAATTGGTAGTTCACTGAGAAAGGGCCGGGCGTGCCCGGTGTGTGTGCAATGGCCCGCAGTGTATGAAACCGGTTTCAGAGACGCATCAGGGATTGCCCTGATCCGCGACTTGTCGCAGCCTCCTACGTCACCTGACGGACGACACCCACGGCACTGGCAGGAAATGTTGGGATGCTCCTTGCCGATGTCCGACATGCACGCCACCACACCAGAACGGGAAGAAATTTCCCGACTGCAAAAGCGCCATGGGCGTGCCCTGCGCCTTGCCACCCTGGTGGATGCCGGCGTCGACTGCGTGCCGCTGCCCGGCGCAGGCCACACCCTCGTGCGCTGGCAGCAGCTGGCTGCTGTCGCCGCGCATGACCTCTCGCTCGTCAAACTGTTCGAAGGCCACACCGACGCATTGGCGATCCTGGCCGAGTTGCACGGTCCTGCGCCCGTCACCGGCGAGCGCTGGGCGACCTGGTGCGCCGAACCGCCCGATGCGCGCGTCACCTTCGAATCCAACGGGGCCCGCGCGGGGGTTCAACTGCACGGCACCAAGTCGTGGTGCTCGGGCGCTGCCAGCGTGACCCACGCCGTGGTCAGCGGCTGGAATGCCGCAGGTGAGGCCTGCCTTGCCGCCGTCGCCCTCGACCAGCCCGGCGTGACCGTCACCGACCAGGGCTGGCACGCCGTCGGCATGGCCGGCAGCGGCAGCGTCGACGTGCGATTCGACGGCGCCGAGGCGGTGCAGCTCGGCGTGCCGGGCGACTACACGCGGCGCGCCGGCTTCTGGCATGGCGGCGCCGGCGTCGCGGCCTGCTGGTACGGCGGCGCCTGCGGCATCGCCCTGATGACGCGCGAGCGATCGCGCGGTGCCAGCGAGCCGCACCGGCTCGCGCACCTCGGCGCGATCGACGTGGCGCTGAGCGGTGCGGCCGCGCTGTTGCGCGAAGCTGCCCACTGGATCGACGCGCAGCCCGATGCCGATGCGCACGGCGTCGCCCTGCGCGTTCGTCTCGGCGTCGAGCGGGCCGCGGAAGTCGTCATGCACCACGCCGGCCGCGCGGTCGGCGCCGGGCCGCTGTGTCGCGATGCGCGTTTTGCGCAGGCGATGGCCGACCTCCCGGTTTTCCTGAGGCAGAGCCACGCCGAACGCGACCTGGCGGCACTCGGCATCCATTTACTTGATACGAAGGCACCGCTATGGACACTGTGATCGCAAGGCGCGTCAACGATCGCGCGATCGAAGGGCTTGGAACCTCCGAGCCCGCATGGTTGCGCTGGCCCGGCCTCGCGCGCCTGCCCGTCGCGTCGGCGGCCGACCTGGTGCCCGCAGGCGCACGCGTGGTGGTCGTGGCGCCGCATCCGGACGACGAGGTGTTGGCATCCGGCGGATTGCTGAGCCTGCTCGGCCGTGGCCGCACGCAGGTGCAATGGATCGCGGTGACCGACGGCACCCGCAGCCACCACGGATCGACCGAGTGGACCGCCGAACGCCTGCAGCGCGAGCGCCCCCAAGAGAGCCGCCAAGCCCTTCAACAGCTCGGCCTGCGCGACCTGGAGCCGATCCGCCTGCGCCTGCCCGATGGCGAAGTGCGGCGCGACATCCTGGCCGCGGCGCTGCAACCGCTGCTGCTGCCCGGCGACGTGATCGTCACCACCTGGCGACACGACGGCCATACCGATCACGACCAGACCGGCGCGGGCTGCGCCCTCGCGGCCCGACGCGCAGGAGCGCGACTGCTCGAAGTGCCCGTGTGGGCATGGCATTGGGCCGTTCCCGGCGATACGCGCATACCCTGGCAGCGCGCGCGCCGGCTCCTGCTCGACGCGGACGCCTCTCGCCGCAAGCAGAGCGCGGTGCAGTGTTTCCAGAGCCAGTTGCAACCCGACGCGTCGACCGGCGCCGGCCCTATTCTTCGCAGCACCACCGTGGCGCGTGCTGCACGCCCCTTCGAGGTATTTTTCGCATGACAGAAGGCAAAAAGGGTTACTTCGACGCCCTGTACAGCGAGAGCACCGATCCGTATGCCGTGCGCACCCGCTGGTATGAAGAACGCAAGCGCAGCGTGCTGATGGCCTCCCTGCCGCAACGTCGCTACACGAATGCTTTCGAGCCCGGCTGCGGCGCCGCCGAACTCACGCTGCAACTGGCCGAACGATGCGACAGCCTCCTGGCCAGCGATTTCTCCGAGGCGGCCGTGGCGTCGGCGCGTGAACGCACGCAGGCGCTGCCCAATGTGTCGATCGAGCAGCAGGTGTTGCCGGTCGATTGGCCGCATGCGCAAGGGCCGTTCGACCTGATCGTGGTGAGCGAGATCGCCTACTTTCTCGACGAGCGCGCGATCCGGATGCTGGCGCGCTTCTGCGCCGAGTCGCTCGCGGTCGACGGCACGCTGGTCGCCTGTGACTGGCGCCCCGATTTCGCCGAGCGCGCCGCCACGACCGATGCCGTCCACGCGGCGCTGGCTGAGCTCGGCCTGCCGCGCCTCGTTCGCCATGACGAGTCCGATTTCCTGCTCCAGGTATGGTCGCGCGATGCGCGCTCCGTCGCGCAGCAGGAAGGCATTCGCTGAAACACCTCCTCTTCCTCTCGCCGTCGTCCCGCATTCGCCCTCTCCGGTGGGTCGCGCTGGCATTGCTCGGTCTGGTCGCGGCCTGCACGAGCACAGGCAATTGCGAGTCGCCCTTTTCAGCGTCGCCACAGTTCAAGGGGTGCGGCTTCTCGAACCCGCCGAATCCCCAGGCCCTGCCTTCGGCCAGCGGCTGGACCATCTGGAGCCGTTTTGTGTTCGGCGACAAGGTCGATACCGTGCCTGTCGACCCGATCCCGGTGCGCGCGCTCACCCCGGCCCAACTCGAAGCCCTCGATGCGGGCGCCAACCATGTGGTGCGCCTCGGGCACTCGTCGCACCTGCTCAAGCTGCGCGGCAAGTTCTGGTTGATCGACCCGGTGTTCAGCGAGCGCGTCTCGCCCTTCAGTTTCGTGGGGCCGAAGCGCTTTCATGCGTCGCCGATGAAGCTCGAGCAGTTGCCTGCGATCGAGGGGCTGATCCTCTCGCACGACCACTACGACCACCTCGACGTGGCGACCATCGAATACCTGCGCGACCGGGTGCAACATTACTTCGTGCCGCTCGGCGTGGGCGCACGGCTGGTCGACATGGGCGTGTCGCCCTCGCGCATTACCGAGCTGGACTGGTGGCAATCCGCCACGCACGACGGCGTGCAACTCACTGCTGCGCCGGCGCAGCATTTTTCGGGACGCACGCTCAACGATCGCGACCGCACGCTGTGGGCATCGTGGATCGTGCAGAGCGGCACGCAGCGCATTTTCTACAGCGGCGATTCGGGGTACTTCAAAGGCTTCAAGGAGATCGGCGACCGCTTCGGTGGCTTCGACCTCGCCCTGATGGAAAACGGCGCGTACGACGCCTACTGGCCCGCCGTGCACATGACGCCCGAGCAGAGCGTGCAGGCCTTTCAGGATCTTCGCGGCAAGGTGCTGTACTCGGTGCACAACAGCACCTTCGACCTCGCCTTCCACACGTGGCACGAACCCCTGGACCGCATCGCGGACCTGTCGGAAGCGCGCCAGATCGACCTCGCCACGCCGGAAATCGGCGAGGTGCTCACGGTCGGCGCGCCGCGCAAGAACGTGCGCTGGTGGGCCGGGTTGAAGTAGCCGCTCAGGTGAGCAGCAGCGCCATGCCGGGGTCACCCTTCTGCATGGCGCGCTGGTAGGCCTCGCGGGCGCCGATGCGGCCGAGGTAGGCCAGGATGTGCGGATACGGCGCGAGGTCCAGCGGATAGAAGTAGCGCATGGTCGTGAGCGAGAACACCAGCATGATGTCCGCCGCAGTGAGGTCGGCGCCCGCAAGGTAGGCCACCTCGCCCAGCCTGGCCTCCAGCAGATCCAGCACCAGCGTCAACCGCCCGCGCGTGCCGACGAGCACGGCGTTGTCGGCCGGCAGGTCGAGCCGGCTGAGGATCATGTTGCGGCCCATGTTCGGCTGGAAGTTGCCGTTCGCGAAGTGCAGCCAGTAGAGATACTGCGAGAAGTCCGGGTGGTCCGGTGCCACCACGAGGCGCCCATCGCCGTACTTGGCGAGGATGTAATCGATGATCGCGCCCGACTCGGCCAGCAGGAGGTTGTCGTCGGTGATCACCGGGGCGGCGCCGAGCGGATGCAGCGCTTTCAGTTCGGGCGGCGACAGGTTCGTCACGGCATCGCGCGTGTAGTGTTTGAGCGCATACGGGACGCCGAGCTCTTCGCAGAGCCAGAGGATGCGTTCGGATTGCGACTTGCCGAGGTGATGGATGGTGAGCATGGAGGGTCTCGTGTGATTGGAGGGTTTCAGCGTTGCTTGCGGCGCTCGCGCGCGCGCCGCACCTGGCGGCTCTGCGCCGCCTCGGTCACGGCGCGCTCACGCGCTGCCTTTTTCTCGCGCCGGCTGCGCGACAGCCAGCGACCGATCAGGAAGCTGGCGAGACCGCTGACGAGCGCGATCACGATGGCGATGGGTCCGACGTCCATCACAGCACCCGCACGATCGTGGTCGGCTTGAAGCCGAGGTCCGCCGCCTTGCCTTTGCGACCGCGCGCAGCGCGGGCGTTGTTCAGGCTGCGGATCTCCAATGTCTCGTCGCGCTCCTTGCCGCCGCGTCCGAGCCCTCGATCTTCACGCTGCGCGTGTAGGCCGCCGCACCGGCCAGCGTGTCCTTGGGGTCGAGATCGATCAGCGTCAAGCCGCGTCCGCCTTTGGGCAGGCTCTTGAGTTCGCTGATCTCGAAAGTGAGGATGCGGCCGCCGGCCGACGCGCACGCGACATGCGTCGCTGCCGGCATCGGCTCGGCACCACTCGCGCCGCCGACCAGCGAGGGCCGACACAGTTGCTCGCCTTCGCCCACGTCGATGAAGGCCTTGCCGCCGCGCTGGCGCGACATCATGTTTTCGACCGCGGCGATGAAACCGTAGCCGCCGGTGTTCGACAGCAGCACGCTGGCGCCGACCGGCCCGGCGAAGTAGTGCGCCACCTGCGTTCCGCTGTCCAGCTCGATCAACGTCGTGATCGGCTGGCCGTCGCCCCGCGCGCCGGGCAGCGACGCCACCGGCACCGTGTACACCCGCACGCCCTTGTCCTTCGCGGTGCCGAACACCAGCAGGGTATCGACCGTGCGGCACTCGAAGGCGCCATACAGCGAATCGCCGGACTTGAAAGCGTACTCGACGGCGGTGGCCGTGCCCGCCGCGGACTTGTCGGCCCGCTCGCTGGCCCAGCCCTTCTGTGCACGGACCCAGCCCTTCTGCGACACGATGACCGTGACCGGCTCGTCGATGACCTTGACTTCGGCGATTGCGCGCTTCTCGGCCTGGATCAGCGTGCGGCGCGCATCCTCGAAGGTCTTGGCGTCCTGCTCGATTTCCTTCACCAGCAGGCGGCGCAGGGTGGCCGGGCTGCCGAGGATGTCTTCGAGCTTCTTCTGCTCTTCCTTCAGGCCCTTGAGCTCCTGCTCGATCTTGATGGCTTCGAGGCGCGCGAGCTGCCGCAGCCGGATCTCGAGGATGTCTTCGGCCTGGCGATCGCTGAGGTTGAAGCGCGCGATGAGCGCCGCCTTGGGGTCGTCGGCCGCGCGAATGATCGCGATCACCTCGTCGATGTTGAGCAGCACCAGCTGCCGGCCTTCGAGGATGTGAATGCGGTCGAGCACCTTGTCCAGGCGATGGCGCGAGCGCTTCTCGACCGTGATCTCGCGGAAGGCGATCCACTCGTTGAGCATCTGGCGCAACGATTTTTGCGTCGGCTTGCCGTCGATGCCGACCATCGTCAGGTTGATCGACGACGAGGTTTCGAGCGAGGTCTGCGCGAGCAGCGTGGTGATGAATTCTTCCTGGCTGATGCGCGAGGTCTTGGGCTCGAACACCAGGCGCACCGCCGCGTCCTTGCTCGATTCGTCGCGCACCACGTCGAGCACCGACAGCATGCCGGCCTTCAGCTGCGTCTGGTCGGCGGAGAGCGCCTTCTTGCCGGCCTTGAGCTTCGGATTGGTGATCTCCTCGATCTCTTCGAGCACCTTTTGCGTGCTGACGCCCGGCGGCAGCTCGTTCACCACGAGCTGCCACTGGCCACGCGCCAGGTCTTCGATCTTCCAGCGGGCACGCACCTTGAGCGAGCCCCGGCCCGTGCGATACGCCTCGGCGATGTCGCCGGCGCCGCTGATGATCTGCGCGCCGCCCGGATAGTCCGGCCCGGGAATGATCGTGAAGAGCTCCTCTTCGCTCAGCTTGCCGTTGCTCTTGATGAGCGCCACGCAGGCATCCGCAATTTCGCGCAGGTTGTGGCTCGGGATCTCGGTGGCCAGGCCGACCGCGATGCCGCTCGCGCCGTTGAGCAGCGTGAACGGCAGGCGCGCGGGCAAGAGGCGCGGCTCGATCGTCGAGCCGTCGTAGTTGGGGATGAAGTCGACCGTGCCTTCGTCGATCTCGTCGAGCAGCAGGCTGGTGATGCGCGCGAGCCGCGCTTCGGTGTAGCGCATGGCGGCGGCGCCGTCGCCATCGCGGCTTCCGAAGTTGCCTTGCCCGTCGACCAGCGGATAGCGCTGCGAAAAGTCCTGCGCCATGCGCACCAGCGCGTCGTAGGCGGCCTGGTCGCTGTGCGGGTGGAAGCGGCCGAGCACGTCACCGACGACGCGGGCACTTTTCACCGGCTTGGCGCCGACGGTGGCGTTGGCACCGCCAAAGCCGAGCCCCATGCGCGACATCGAATAAAGGATGCGGCGCTGCACCGGCTTCTGGCCGTCGGACACGTCGGGCAGTGCGCGGCCCTTGACCACGCTCAGCGCGTACTCGAGGTAGGCGGTTTGCGCGTAGTCGGCCAGCGTGACCGTGCCGTCGGCATCGGGCTCGGGCGGCACGGACGGCGGGGTGAGATCGAGCGGGGGTTGGGAATCGTCCATCGTCTGTCTGTCGTTCGGAAAAATCGGGTGGGTGTCAGTTGTCGGTCGCGGGCGCTGCAGGCATGTAAGGCGAAGTGGGTGGCGGCGTCGTGAGAAGCGGCGAAGACAGTTCGGGCATCTGCACCGGCTGCGATGGCGGCATGTTGCCGCGTCCGAGCGCACCGCCGATCTCCATCTTCACCCGGCCGGGCGCCTTGCCGCCGCCTTTCGCAACGCCGCCCCCACCGGGCTTCAGGTAGGCGTAGAGCTGCAGCACCGTCTTCACGTAATTCTGCGTCTCTTTGTAGTTGGGGATCTTGTTGCCCGCGCGCTGGACCGCCCCTTCGCCCGCGTTGTAGGCGGCCACGGCGAGTTCGAGGTCGCCCTGGAACAGCGCGATGAGGTCGCGCAAGTAGCGCGTCCCCGCGGCGATATTGACGCGCGGGTCGAACAGCTTCTTCTCGATCGTCGCCTTCTTGTCGGCCTGCACGCCATAGCGCTGCGCGGTGGCGGGCATCAGTTGCATGAGGCCGATCGCGCCCTTGGGCGAGACCGCCTGCGCGTCGAATCCCGATTCGGCCGCGACGAGTGCCTGGAGCAATTCGTAGTCGATGGCGTGGCGCTGCGCGGCTTCGCGCAACGCGGCCTTGACGGTCTTGTAGCTGGGCGAGGCTTCGAACAACGCGACCAGCGTCTGCGACGCGGGCGGCACCTTGCCGGCCACGGGCGCGCCGGGCCGGCCGAGACCTTCGGCCGTGTCGAAACTTTGCCCGCCACGAAAGAAAAGTTGATAGCGCGCATCCAGCTTTTCGGCCGCGAAATGCGCGGTACCGCGCTCGTCGACGTAGCCGTAGATGTCGGCGGCGTGGACGACCGGCTGGAGCAGGAGCAACAGCAGGCCGAGCATCAACGCGCGACAGCTAGACATCAATCTCGATGTCGTCGGCGCGGATCTCCATCAGTTCACGCCGCGCCGCCGCCTCGCCCTTGCCCATGAGCTTGGTGATCTCGCCCTGGGTCGCCGTGAAATCCATGCGGCCAAGCCGTATCTGAAGCAGGCGGCGCGTGTCCGGATTGAGCGTGGTTTCCCACAGCTGCTCGGCGCTCATTTCGCCCAGGCCCTTGAAGCGGCTGATGCTCCATGCACCTTCTTTCACGCCGTCCTTGCGCAGCTTGTCGAGCGTGGCGACGAGTTCGCCTTCGTCCAGCGCGTACACCTTGGAGGCCGGCTTCTTGCCACGGGCCGGCGCGTCCACGCGGAACAAAGGCGGCTTGGCGACGTACACGTGCCCCGCGTCGATCAGCTTCGGAAAGTGACGAAAGAACAGCGTGAGCAGCAGCACCTGGATGTGGGAGCCGTCGACGTCGGCGTCGCTCAGGATGCACACCTTGCCGTAGCGCAGACCGCTCATGTCGGGCAGGTCGTTCGGGCCGTGCGGATCGACGCCGATGGCCACCGAGATGTCGTGGATTTCGGTGTTGGCGAAGAGCCGGTCGCGGTCGACCTCCCAGGTGTTGAGCACCTTGCCGCGCAACGGCAGCACGGCCTGGCATTCCTTGTCGCGGCCCATCTTGGCACTGCCGCCAGCCGAATCGCCCTCGACCAGAAACACCTCGTTGTGACTGATGTCCTTGCTCTCGCAATCGGTCAGTTTGCCCGGCAGCACGGCCACGCCGGAGCCCTTGCGTTTCTCGACCTTCTGGCCGGCCTTCTGGCGCGTCTGCGCGGCCTTGATGGCGAGCTCAGCGAGCTTCTTGCCGTAGTCGACGTGCTGGTTGAGCCACAGCTCGAGCGCCGGGCGCACGAAGCTGGACACCAGACGCACCGCATCGCGCGAGTTCAGGCGTTCCTTGATCTGGCCCTGGAACTGCGGATCGAGCACCTTGGCGCTCAGCACGTAGCTGGCGCGCGCGAACACGTCTTCGGGCAGCAGCTTCACGCCCTTGGGCAGCAGCGAATGGAATTCGATGAAGCTCTTGACGGCATTGAACAGGCCGTCGCGCAGGCCGCTTTCGTGTGTGCCGCCGGCGCTGGTCGGGATCAGGTTCACGTAGCTCTCGCGCACCGGCTGGCCGTCTTCGGTGAAGGCCACGCACCAGTCGGCGCCCTCGCCTTCGGCGAAGTTGTCGGCGTTCTTGTCGGCATGGCCCGCGCCTTCGAACAGCGGGATCACCGGCTCGCCGTTGAGCGTCTGCATCAGGTAGTCACGGAGGCCGCCCTTGTACAGCCAGTTCTGGATGTCCTTGGTCTTCTCGTTGACCAGCGTCACGGTGACGCCCGGCATCAGCACGGCCTTGCTGCGCAGCAGGTGCATCAGCTCGGCCATCGGCAGCACGGCAGTTTCGAAATACTTGGCATCGGGCCAGGCGCGCACCGTGGTGCCTTGCTTGCGGTCGCCGGCGGTCTGCGGGCGGATCTCGAGTGCCTCGATCACGTCGCCGGCCGAGAACGCGAGCTGGGCGACCTTGCCTTCGCGGTACGACACCACCTCGAGCCGCTTGGACAGCGCATTGGTCACCGACACGCCGACGCCGTGCAAGCCACCGGAAAAACTGTAGGCACCGCCCGAGCCCTTGTCGAACTTGCCGCCGGCGTGCAGCCGGGTAAAGACCAGTTCGACCACCGGCGCCTTCTCTTCAGGGTGCATGCCGAACGGAATGCCCCGGCCGTCGTCTTCGATGCTGACCGACTGGTCGGCGTGCAGCGTGACCTTGATCTTCTTGCCGTACCCGGCGAGCGCCTCGTCGGCGGCGTTGTCGAGCACTTCCTGAATGATGTGCAGGGGGTTGTCGGTGCGGGTGTACATGCCCGGCCGCTGCTTGACGGGCTCGAGGCCCTTGAGGACGCGGATCGAACCTTCGGAATAGCCGGACGGGGTCACTGAGGAAGTCTTGGGAGGAGTCGCCATGGGGGCGGATTGTATTCGTCGAGCGACGCTGCACTGTATGGATGTACAGACCGCAGCAGAAGGACGCATCAGCGGCTACATTGCCCGGATGAACGCCCAGGCTCGCGCCCTTTCCACCAAACAAGTCCTGCTGTGCGGCGCCTTGATCGTCACGCTCTCGATGGGCATCCGTCATGGCTTTGGCCTCTGGCTGCAACCGATCACCCAGGAGCAGGGCTGGACGCGGCAGACCTTTTCGTTCGCGCTCGCGATCCAGAACCTGTCGTGGGGCGTGATCGGCGTCTTCGCCGGCATGCTGGCGGACAAGCTCGGCGCATTTCGCGTGTTGCTGATCGGCACTGTGCTCTACGCGCTGGGCCTCGCCGGCATGGCGCTGTCGCCGACGCCCTTTTTGTTCGCGATGACGGCCGGCGTGCTCATCGGCGCCGCGCAGGCAGGCACCACCTACGCCGTGATCTACGGCGTGATCGGGCGGCAGATTCCGGCGGAACGGCGGTCTTGGGCAATGGGCGTGGCCGCAGCCGCCGGCTCGTTCGGCCAGTTCCTCATGGTCCCGATCGAGGGGCAACTGATCGCGCAGTTCGGCTGGCACACGGCGTTGCTGGTGCTGGCGGCGGTGGTGCTGCTGGTCGTGCCGCTGGCCTTCGGCCTGCGCGAACCGCCCCGCGTGCTATCGGCCAATGCCCGCGCCAGCAAACCATCGTTCAGGCGGTGACCGAAGCCTTCAAATACCCGAGCTTCGGCCTGCTGATGGCCGGCTATTTCGTCTGCGGCTTCCAGGTGGTCTTCATCGGGGTGCACATGCCGAGCTATCTGCGCGACAAGGGCCTATCGCCCGAGGTGGCGAGCTACGCGCTGGCGCTCATCGGGCTGTTCAACGTGTTCGGCACCTACACCGCGGGCACGCTGGGGCAAAAGCTGGCCAAGCGGAAGATCCTGGCGGCCATCTACTTCGGGCGTGCCATCGCGATCGCGGTCTTTTTGATGGTGCCGATCTCGCCGCTCTCGGTTTATGTGTTCGCTGCGGTGATCGGCTTCCTGTGGCTGTCGACGGTGCCGCCGACCAACGCGCTGGTCGCGCAGATTTTCGGGGTGGCGCACCTGTCGATGCTGAGCGGCTTCGTGTTCCTCGGCCACCAGTTCGGCTCCTTCCTCGGTGTCTGGCTGGGCGGCTATCTGTATGACCGGACGGGCAGCTACGACATCGTCTGGTACATCTCGATCGCGCTGGGCGTTTTCGCGGCGCTGATCAACCTGCCGGTCAAGGAAACTGCGATCGTGCGCGCCACGCCGCAGCCCGCCTGACATGGTGTCGCCCGCGCGTCATCGCTGGGCACAGGCCGGCTGGTGCGCGCTGGCGATCGTGGTGCTGGCCGGCGTCTTCGTGCTCTACACGCGACCGGCGTTCATGGTCGCGATGATCGACCAGGTCTGGGCCTGCTTTTGAGCACCGACCACGGCGTTGCTGCGCCTTCGCGCTGGATCGTGCGCTGGTCGCATCTGGTGCCGAGCGCCGGCCGTGTGCTGGACGTCGCCTGCGGCAGCGGCCGCCACGCACGCTGGTTTGTCGAGCGAAACCATCCGGTCACCGGCGTGGACAGGTCGCAGGCGGCGATCAATGCGATCGCCGCGCTCGGGCCGGCGGTGCGCCCCGTCCATGCCGACATCGAAGGCGGACCGTGGCCGTTGGCTGGCGAGACTTTTGATGCAGTGATTGTCACCAACTATCTCTGGCGACCACGGCTTGCCGCCATCGTCGGCGCCGTCGCGCCGGGCGGCGTCCTGTTGTACGAAACCTTTGCGGCGGGCAACGAAACTGTCGGCAAGCCGTCGCGCCCCGATTTCCTGTTGCAGCCGGGCGAACTGCTGACGGCCTGCGCCGGGTTGCGGGTGGTGGCGTACGAAAACGGCTTCATGGCCGCACCGGAGCGCTTCGTACAACGGATCGCCGCGGTCCGCCCCGCCGTCGATCCTCAGGAAAACCCGGCTCGCCACTCGCTGGGGTCGGGCCCGGCCAATCAGTAGAATGCCGGTTTCGTCCAACCGACAAAGAGATCCCCTTGGAGCAACTGACAGGCAGCATCGTCGCGCTGGTCACGCCGATGCACGAAGACGGCAGTGTCGACTACCCCGCCCTCCGCAAGCTCATCGACTGGCACATCGACGAAGGCACCGACTGCCTCGGTGTGGTCGGCACCACCGGCGAATCGCCGACGGTCGACGTCGAAGAGCACTGCGAAATCATCCGCGTCTCGGTCGAACAGGCCAAAGGCCGCGTTCCAGTGATGGCCGGCTGCGGCGCGAACTCGACCAAAGAAGCGATCGAACTCGCCAAGTTCGCCAAAGGCGTCGGCGCGAATTCGCAGCTGCAGGTGGTCCCGTACTACAACAAGCCGACGCAAGAAGGCCAGTACCAGCATTTCAAGGCCATCGCCGAAGCGGTGGGCGACCTCCCGACCGTGCTCTACAACGTGCCGGGGCGCACGGTCGCCGATATGGCGCACGACACCGTGCTGCGCCTCGCGCAGGTGCCGGGCATCATCGGCATCAAGGAGGCGACCGGCAACATCGAACGGGCCCAGTGGCTCATTCGCGATCTGCCGAAAAGCTTCGCGGTGTATTCGGGGGACGACCCCAGCGCCGTCGCGCTCATGCTGTGCGGCGGCCAGGGCAACATCAGCGTCACGGCCAACATTGCGCCGCGCAAGATGCACGAACTGTGCGTGGCGGCGATCGCCGGCGACGTGAAGAAGGCCATGCGCATCCAGTTCGAACTGATGCCGCTGCACCGCCATCTGTTCGTCGAACCGAATCCGATCCCGCTGAAGTGGGCCATGGCGCGTCTCGGTCGCTGCGGCGGCGCGATGCGGCTGCCGCTGACCGAGCTGTCGGAGATCCATTGGCCCGTGGTGGAACGCGCGTTGCGCGACACCGGCCTGCTCAAGGACTGAGCGCACTTTTCTGTCGCACGCGCAGAGCGGTCCAGGCAACCTTTTGCCGGGAATCCGCTCTGACGCTGTCATTGCGGTAACCCGACAACCTGATCGAACCATTCCAACAAGGAAGACGACTTTGAACAACCTTTCGCGATTCGCACTGCTGGCACTGGTTGCCAACCTCGCCGCCTGCTCCGTCCTCGAGTCCGACAAGATCGACTACAAGAGCGCCGGCAAGGCTCCGACGCTCGAAGTGCCGCCCGACCTTTCGCAGCTTTCGCGCGAAAACCGCTACGCCGTCCCCGGCGGCCCAGTGTCGGCCAATTCGTATCAGGCCGGCCTGGCCAATGCGCCGGGCCTTCCCACCGCCGTTTCGGCCGTCGGCGACGTGCGCATGGAACGCGCCGGCACGCAGCGTTGGATCGTCGTCAACCGCACGCCCGAGCAACTCTGGGATCCGGTCAAGGATTTCTGGCAGGAGAACGGCTTCCTGCTGACCACCGAGCAGCGCAACCTCGGCATCATGGAGACCGATTGGGCGGAGAACCGGGCCAAGCTGCCGCAGGACATCATTCGCAGCACCATCGGCAAGCTGGTCGATTCGATCTATTCCACGGGCGAACTCGATCGCTTCCGCACCCGCATGGAACGTGGCCCGAACGGCGCCACCGAAATCTTCATCGCGCATCGCGGCATGGAAGAGGTCTACAGCAACCAGCGCAAAGACCAGACCGTCTGGCAGCCGCGCCCCGTCGATCCTGAACTCGAGACCGAATTCCTGCGCCGCCTGATGGTCAAGCTCGGCGTGTCACAAGAGCAGGCCAAGCTGCTCGCCGCCACGGCCGCACCGGTGCAAACCGCCAAGGTCACGAACATCGGCGGCCAGCCGGTCGCCCAGATCAGCGAAGGCTTCGAGCGGGCCTGGCGTCGTGTCGGCCTGGCACTCGACCGGACCGGCTTCACCGTAGAAGACCGCGATCGCAGCGCCGGAACCTATTTCGTGCGCTATGTGCCGCCGAACCCCGACAAGAGCGAACCCGGCGTGCTGTCGAAGCTGTTCAGCTTCGGCCAGAGCGGCAAGGGCGAAGCGCCACTCAAGTTCCGCGTGCTGGTCAAGAGCCAGGGCGAGCAGAGCACCGTGTCGGTGCTGAACGAAGCCGGCGCGCCCGAGACGTCCGCCAACGCACAGCGCATCGTTCAGGTCATTGCCGACGACATGAAGTAAGCCGCGTGCTGCGCTTCCGAAGCCTCGGCAGCGGCAGCACCGGGAACGCCACGCTGGTGGAAGCCACCAGCGGCGGGCGCACCTCGCGGCTGCTCGTGGACTGCGGCTTCGCCCTGCGTCACCTCGACGCGCGGCTGGCCCGCGCAGGATTGAGCGCCGGCGATATCGATGCAGTGTTCGTCACGCACGAACACGGCGATCACATCGGTTGCGCGCATGCCCTCTCCCGCCGAAATCGAGTGCCCGTGTGGATGAGCGAGGGCACATGGCTGGCCACCGGCGGCCGCGACTACGAGGGGCGCGTGCATTTCGCGGTAGACGCAAGCGACATCGCAGTCGGCGAGCTGCTCGTGCAGCCCTTTACCGTGCCGCACGACGCCAAAGAACCGCTCCAGCTTCGCTGCACCGATGGCGCCCGGCACCTGGGCATCCTGACCGATCTCGGGCACGCGACCCCCCATGTGATGGCGCGGCTCGCCGGACTCGACGCGATGCTGCTGGAGTTCAATCACGACAGCGACCTGCTCGCGACTTCGGCCTACCCGGCCTTCCTAAAGCACCGCGTGGGCGGCAACTACGGCCACCTGTCGAACGCGGCTGCAGCGTCGATTGCCAGCGCCATCGCGCACGGCGGGCTTCGCCATGTCGTGGCGGCGCACCTCAGCGAGCAGAACAACCGGCCGGACATCGTGCGACGCGTTCTGGCCGAAGCGCTCGGCGCGGCCGAGCACGACATGATCACGGCGACCGCTGCAGACGGATCGCCCTGGCTGGACGTCTGATCCATTGAAAAAGCCGCCCGAGGGCGGCTTTTTCTTGTGGGTGATGCAGGTTACTTCGGCGCGGAAGCAGCGTCCTTGGGCGCATCGGCGGAGGGGGTCGCCATCGTCGCATCGGGCGCCGGCGTCGGCGACATCGCACCGGGGGCGGCGGACTCTACAGCGGGCGCAGCGGGCGGCGTGACCACGGCCGGAGGCGGCGTGACCACCGCCGGCGCGGCATCTTCCTTCTTGCCGCAAGCTGTGAGTGCAGCCGCAGTGACCAGCGAAGCGATGAGAACAAATTTCTTCATGAAATCTCCTGAGTGGATATCGATGCAAAAATTCTAGACCTCGATGGCCGCGCAGCGACCGAATTCGCCGGGATTCGGGCCCTCGGCTTACAAGCCGAGCGTCGACGCCGGAAAACCCGGCCTGCCCTGGCGAATGCACTCGTCGATGCGCTCGCGCAGCGCGGCGCGGCGCTCCGGATCGCGGCCGCAAACGCCGCGCCCGCGCTCCGGGTCGACGCGGTGCATGAACCACGAAGGCGTCCAGATGGCGCTGGGCACCGGCGGCGCGCCCGCCGCGTTGCAAACCCTGCATTCGACGATGTGGCTCCAGGTCTGGCGCCATTGCACGAAGCGCGCGTGTCCGCGCTCGAACACATCGAAGCGCTGGGCCAACAGGATGAAGCTGCGGCCACTGCGCGACCAGGCCTGGAGCGCCTCCAGCGTGGCACGCTCGCCCAACGGCCAGTCGGTGAAGGCGGGATCGCTCAGCACGATCTCGCGCCAGTTGTGGTGCGCGGCAGCCGCCAGCGCGATACGCAGGTTCGTGTCGAAGGCTTTGGGGCCATCGAAGGCGCCGTCCGGCAACGCGGCCAAATCGGGCAACGCGTCAGGTGCCATGGACCCACCCTGCTTCGCACCAGTCTTGAAGCAGCGCAATCGCGTCCTCGCTGGCGCGCCCCAAGGCCCGCGGCCCGAGCGAACGTGCATCGGCCAGCTGGCGCATGAGCGTCGCATCGCGTCCGGCGGCCCGAAAGCTCTCGCCGTTGATGAACACGCGGCGATCGTCGTACAGCATGCGCGTGCGGCGATCGAGCGACAGCGAAACGAAACGGTCCGGCGTCTCGCCGCTCTCGAACCACACATTGGCTTTCGGTTCGGTCATGGATTCACCCAGAGCACGGTCGATCACATCGGACTGCCGCAAGGCGTCTTCGACCGCCTTGCGCGCGAAGGCCTGGAGGGCCGCCGGCATCGCCGCAGGCTGGCCGACGGCGGGCTGCGCGGGATCCCGATAAGGCACCGCCACGGCGGTGGCGTCGGCGAGTTCGTCGGCTTGCGCTTCGGCGATGCGCGCGAGCAAATCGGCCCCGAGCCCCGCGGCCGAGGGCGCGCGCAACCCGATCGAGTACGTCATGCAGTCGCCGCCGACCGCGACCCCGTCGTGCGCATAACGCGGCGGCAGATAAAGCATGTCGCCGGCGTCGAGCACGAAGGTCATTTCGGGCTCGAACCGTTCGAGGATCTTGAGCGGGACATCGGGCTGCAACGACAGGTCGCGCTGCCGCCCGATCGACCAGCGTCGCTGTCCGCAGGCCTGCAGCAGGAAGACGTCGTAGCTGTCGAAGTGCGCGCCGACGCCGCCGGTATCGCTCGCGTAGCTGACCATCAGGTCGTCGAGCCGCGCATCGGGCAAAAACCGAAACGATTGCAGCAGCGCATGCGCAGCGTCGTCGTGCAGGTCGACGCCTTGCACGAGCAACGTCCATCCAGGCTGGCTGCGTGAAGGCAATGCACGGCGCGGGAACGGTCCGTGGCGCAGCTTCCAGCCGCTGTCGACGCGACGGATCAGCCGAGACTCGACATCTTCCTTCGCGGCCAGCGCGAACAGCGCATCGCGATCGACAGGCGCGCGCAGGCCGGGAATGGCCTGGCGCACGACCAGCGGTTTCTTTTGCCAGTGGCGGCGCATGAACTGCGCGGCCGTGAGTCCGCCGAGCAGCGGCAAGGGGTGGTGGGTCTCCATGGGAGAATTCTGCAATGGAAATCTCTCAACAATGCGTGGTGGGGCTCACCTGGACCCTGAAAGACACTCTCGGCGAAGTGCTCGACGTGCTCGACGACCCGGTGGAATTTTTGATCGGTGGCGACGATCTGTTCGATGCGATCGAGGCGGCCCTTCAAGGTCATGAGCCCGGCGCCCGGGTGCAACTGCAAATCGAACCGGAGCAGGCCTTCGGCGATTTCAACGACCAGTTGCTCTTCCTGGAGCCGCGCGCCCTCTTCCCGAAGGAACTCGAGGAAGGCATGACCTTCGACGGTGCCGCCCTGCCGGCGGGCACCAATCCGACGATGCCGCGCGATGCGATCTACGCGGTGACCGAGGTGTACCCGGAACACGTGGTGCTCGATGGCAACCATCCGTTAGCCGGCATCGCGCTGCGGCTCGACATGACGGTGCGCTCGGTGCGCGAAGCGACCGAAGAAGAAATCGGTCGCGGATCGGCCGGAACCGGATTTTTCAAGCTGCCGTCCGTTGCACCGGGCAACGACCTGCTGCACTGAACCGGCGCACGGCTCTGTCGAAGGCGAAAAAAAGCCGGGCAACGCCCGGCTTTTTTTCGACGCGTGAAAACTACCAGCGCGAAATCTGCCCGTTGTCGATCCGCACGCGATCGCCGATGCGCAGATCGCCGGGGCTCGCAACGTCGAACACACGATACGCACCGTTCTCGGTCTGGACCGACACCCGGTAGCTCTCGTACGCACGCGGGCCGTTGTTCTGCGCTTCGATGCTGTTGCCGAGCAACGCGCCGCCAACGAGACCCAGCGCCGTGGCAGCGGCGCGGCCGCCGCCGCGACCGAACTGGTTGCCCACCACGCCACCGATCAAGCCGCCCGCCACGGCGCCGCCACCGGATGTGCCGCTGCCGGCGGTCTCGCTGCGCAAGACCTCGATGTTCGCCACGCGGCCATGTTCGACATAGGGCGCCTGCACGGCTGCATAGGGCTGCGGCGGCGCCTGGTAAGGGTAGCGGGTGGTCTGGTAAACCGGTGCAGGGGCCACGCAAGCGGTCAGCGTCGCCAGGGCGAGGACCGATGCGGTGACCGACAAAAAGCGAAAAGGAATTTTCATGGTGTTGTGCTCCTGGAATGGCGCACTGTGCGCCCTGTCTACATGCAACGCGTCGGACCTTCACGGCGCCGACGACGAAAACATGTTGAAACGTCAGAACGCAAGCAGCGTGCGCGGTTCCATGCTTTACCTGGGGGATGCGTCCCGCAGGAACGTCCCAGGGTCAGTCGGCGGTCAGTGTTTGCCGGTCGATCCGTAGCCGCCTTCACCGCGTTGCGAGAGCGGAAATTCGCTCACCACGTTGAACTGCGCCTGCATCACGGGACGATCACCAGCTGCGCGAGCCGCTCCATCGGCTGCAGCACGAAAGGCGTGTCGCTGCGGTTCCATGCGCTGATCTTCAGCTCGCCCTGGTAGTCGCTGTCGATCAAGCCGACCAGGTTGCCGAGCACGATGCCGTGCTTGTGGCCGAGCCCCGAACGCGGAAGGATCAGCGCGGCATAGCCCGCGTCGGCCAAGTGGATCGCGATACCGGTGCCGACGAGTTGCCACGCATTCGGCGCGAGCGTGATCGGCGCATCGAGGCAGGCGCGCAGGTCAAGGCCCGCGCTGCCTGGCGTCGCATAGGCCGGCAATTGATCCGTCATGCGCGGATCGAGGACACGGACGTCGACTTTCACTTTGCTTTCCTTTGCTGTTCCCGTTGTTTGCGCGCCGCGTCTTCCAGGACTTTTTGCCATTTCGCGACGCCGCCGCCCGGAAGCTTGAACTGGCGAAGCTGGTAGGCGAGCCATGCTCCCCCCGCCGCCAGCAAGACGAGGATGCCGACCGGCACCTGGGCTGCCCAGAGCAGCACCAGGACGACCACGCCGACACCGAGGAGCAGCTTGCCCGCGACGCCGCCGATCGAGGGAACGGTCACTGCGGCCTCGCCGTTGGAAGAGAGGCGTCGTTGCGCGGCCGACGCCGCCGCCGATGCCGCGCCGTGCGGCTCCGACGATGGCGTCATGCCGACGTCGAGCCCGTGGTCGCCTTCCTGGCCGGCGCGTTTCGGCAAGGCGGATTGAGCCGAGAGCCGCTCGACGTAACTTGCAAAGTCGCCATTCGGCGGGGTGTTCCATTGCGGGTTCATGCGTTTCTCCAATCGGGCAGCCGCGCTGCGATGTCGGTGACCAGTTCACGCGCCAGCGTGAGCTTGGCGGCGCGCGGCAACTCGCGCACGCCCTTGGCGTCGACCAGCAGCAACGCGTTGTCGTCCTGCCCGAAGGTCAACGGCCCGATGTTGCCGACCAGCAGCGGAATGCCCTTGCGTTCCCGCTTGGCCTTTGCATGTTCGACGAGGTTCTCGCTCTCTGCGGCAAAGCCGACGCAGAAAAGCTCGCGGCGTTGCGCGCGCTCGCCCTGCGCCACCGTGAGCAGGATATCGGTGTTCTCCACGAAGTGCAGCACCGGCGGCTTGCCACTGCCGTCCTTCTTGATCTTGTGTTCGCTGTGCGCGGCCGGTCGCCAGTCTGCAACGGCTGCGGTCGCAATGAAAATCGTCGCGCGCTGCGCAGCAGCGACGGTTGCATCGAGCATTTCCTGCGCCGAAGTCACATCGACACGGCGCACCCCGCGCGGCGTCTCGAGGTGCACCGGGCCGGCCACCAGAGTGACATCGGCGCCGGCATCGCGTGCGGCGCGTGCGATCGCAAAACCCATCTTTCCGGACGAGTGATTCGTGATGCCGCGAATCGGGTCGAGCGCCTCGAACGTCGGCCCCGCGGTGACCAGCACGTGCTGTCCGGCCAGCAGCTTCGGCTGGAAAAAAGCGGTGATGTCGTCGAGCAATTGCGCGGGCTCGAGCATGCGGCCATCGCCGGTTTCGCCGCACGCCTGCCAGCCGCTGCCGACGCCCAGCACATGGGCGCCGTCCGCCGCCACCTGCGCCAGGTTGCGCTGCGTCGCGGGATGCGACCACATCTCCCGGTTCATCGCCGGCGCGATCAAGAGCGGGACGCGGTCTGCCGGGCGCGCGAGGCACAGCAGGCTCAGGAGCTCGTCGGAACGCCCTTGCACCAGCCGCGCGATGAAGTCGGCGCTGCAGGGCGCCAGCACGATCGCATCGGCTTCGCGACTCAGGTTGATGTGCGGCATGTTGTTGGGCTCGCGCGCATCCCACTGCGAGCCGTACACCGGGCGTCCCGACAAGGCCTGCATGGTGACCGGCGTGATGAACTGTTCGGCCGCTTCGGTCATGACCACCTGCACCGTCGCGCCGGCTTTCAGGAGCAGGCGGCACAGCTCGGCCGACTTGTAGCAGGCGATGCCGCCGGTGAGGCCGAGGACAATGTGTCTATCCGAGAGGTCTTGCATGCCGGCAGTTTAAGTGGCCCGCCTATAATCCTCATTTCCCACTGACCGGACGTAAAAGTCTGGAAATGGCATGACCAAATTCGTCTTCGTCACCGGCGGTGTGGTGTCTTCCCTGGGCAAGGGAATCGCCTCCGCATCGCTCGCCGCCATTCTCGAATCGCGCGGCCTCAAAGTCACACTCATCAAGCTCGATCCGTACATCAACGTCGATCCCGGCACCATGTCGCCGTTTCAGCACGGTGAAGTATTTGTCACCGACGACGGCGCCGAAACCGACCTCGACCTCGGCCACTACGAGCGCTTCATCAACACGCGGATGCGCAAGGCCAACAACTTCACCACTGGCCAGATCTACAAGTCGGTGCTCGAGAAAGAACGCCGCGGCGACTACCTCGGCAAGACCGTTCAGGTGATTCCGCACATCACGAACGAGATCCAGGAATACATCAAGCGCGGCGCCGGCATCGGCACTTCGCACGAGGTCGATGTGGCCATCGTCGAAATCGGCGGCACGGTGGGCGACATCGAGTCGCTGCCCTTCCTCGAAGCGGTGCGCCAGATGAGCCTGCGCGGCGGTCCGAACAACTCGGCCTTCGTCCACCTGTCGTACGTGCCGTGGATTGCCGCGGCCGGCGAACTCAAGACCAAGCCGACCCAGCACACCGCCAAGGAGCTGCGTGCCATCGGCATCCAGGCCGACGTGCTGCTGTGTCGCGCCGACCGGCCGATTCCCGACGACGAGCGCGCCAAGATCTCGCTTTTCTCGAACGTGCCGGAATGGGGCGTGATCTCGATGTGGGACGTCGACACCATCTACAAGGTGCCGCGCATCCTGCACGAGCAGGGTCTCGACGGCCTGATCTGCGACAAGCTGCGTATCAACACGCCGCCGGCCAAACTGCAGCGTTGGGACGACCTGGTCTACGAGGTCGAGCATCCGCAGCGTGAAGTCAACATCGCGATGGTCGGCAAGTACGTCGACCTTTCCGACAGCTACAAGTCGCTGAACGAAGCATTGCGCCACGCCGGCATGAAGAACCATGCGCGCGTGAAGATCGACTACATCGATTCGGAAACCATCACCCAGCAGGACGTGGCCCGTCTGGCCAAGTACGACGCGATCCTCGTGCCCGGCGGCTTCGGTCAGCGCGGTGTCGAAGGCAAGATTTCGGCGGCGCGCTTCGCCCGCGAAACCAAGGTGCCGTACCTCGGCATCTGCCTGGGCATGCAGGTCGCGACGATCGAGTACGCGCGCAACGTGGCCGGTCTCAAGAACGCCAACAGCACCGAGTTCGAACCCGACACGGCCTGCCCCGTGATCGCGCTGATCACCGAATGGAAAGACAGCGACGGCACCGTCAAGACCCGCACCGAGAAATCCGACCTGGGTGGCACCATGCGCCTGGGCGCACAAAGTTCGGACGTGGCGCCGGGCACGCTGGCCCACAGCATCTACGGCGACGTGGTGACCGAACGCCACCGCCATCGCTACGAAGCCAACGTCAACTATCTCGACCAGTTGCGCAGTGCCGGCCTGGTGATTTCCGCGCTGACCCAGCGCGAGCACCTCACCGAAATCGTCGAGCTGCCGCAAGACGTTCATCCCTGGTACATGGGCGTCCAGTTCCATCCTGAATTCAAGTCGACGCCCTGGGTGGCCATCCGCTCTTCAACGCGTTCATCAAGGCCGCCCTGGAGCACCAGGCGGCCGGCGAAGGCAGCAAGCCCGTGATGAAGGTGGTCGCATGAAGTTGTGTGGCTTCGAGATCGGGCTCGACAAGCCGTTCTTCCTGATCGCCGGCCCGTGCGTGATCGAATCCGAGCAGCTGCAGATGGACACGGCCGGCACGCTGAAGGAGATCACCTCGGCGCTGGGCATTCCGT
Source organism: Variovorax sp. PAMC 28711 (assembly GCF_001577265.1). Taxonomy (NCBI): domain Bacteria; kingdom Pseudomonadati; phylum Pseudomonadota; class Betaproteobacteria; order Burkholderiales; family Comamonadaceae; genus Variovorax; species Variovorax sp. PAMC 28711. The sequence goes on from NZ_CP014517.1 coordinate 412,789, forward strand.
TCATCTTCAAAAGCAGTTTCGACAAGGCCAATCGCTCTTCCGGCAGCACTTTTCGCGGGCCAGGGATCGATGTGGGCCTGGAAATCCTGGCCAAGGTCAAACGCGAACTCGGCTTGCCGGTGCTGACCGACATCCACGACGAATCGCAGATCGCGCAGGTTTCGAGCGTGGTCGACGTGCTGCAGACGCCGGCGTTCCTGTGTCGTCAGACCGACTTCATCCGCGCGGTGGCGCAGTCGGGCAAGCCGGTCAATATCAAGAAGGGCCAGTTTCTCGCGCCGCACGACATGAAGAACGTGATCGACAAGGCGCGTGCTGCCGCGAAAGAAAAAGGCCTGGAAGAAGACAACTTCATGGCCTGCGAGCGCGGCGCCAGCTTCGGCTACAACAACCTGGTGTCGGACATGCGGTCGCTCGCGATCATGCGCGAGACACGTGCGCCGGTTGTCTTCGATGCCACGCACTCCGTGCAACTCCCGGGTGGCCAGGGAACCAGTTCGGGCGGCCAGCGCGAAATGGTGCCGGTGCTGGCGCGCGCAGCACTGGCCGTCGGCGTGGCGGGCGTGTTCATGGAAACGCACCCTGACCCATCCAAGGCGATGAGCGACGGCCCCAATGCCGTCCCGCTCAAGCACATGAAGGCATTGCTGGAGACGCTGGTCGCGCTTGATGCCATCACCAAGAAAAACGGCTATCTGGAAGACAGGTTTCAAGCATGAGTGGTTATGTCATTGCGTACGTCGAAGTCACCAACCCGACGCAGTACGAAGAATACAAAAAGTGGTCCTCCGCCGCGATGAAGGCCAGCGGCGCCGAGGTGTGCGTGCGCGGTGGCCAGGTCGCCGTGCTGGAAGGCGACTGTCGCCGTCGCGCGTGATCGTCCTCAAGTTCCCGACCTTCGAGCAAGCCACGGCGTTCTACGAACTGCCCGAATACCTCAAGGCACGCGAAGCGCGCGCCGGTGCGGCCGTGATGCGCATGATCGCCGTCGAAGGCCTCTGATTTTTGTTTTGACCGAGACTGAAAAGAAAGAAAACACATGAGTGCAATCGTTGACATCGTCGGGCGCGAGATTCTCGACAGCCGCGGCAATCCCACCGTCGAATGCGACGTGCTGCTCGAGTCGGGCACCATGGGCCGCGCGGCGGTGCCGTCCGGCGCATCGACCGGCTCGCGCGAAGCGATCGAGCTGCGGGACGGCGACATGAAGCGCTACCTCGGCAAGGGCGTGCTCAAGGCCGTGGAAAACATCAACACCGAAATCTCCGAATCGGTGCTGGGCCTCGATGCCAGCGAGCAGGCGTTCCTCGACCGCACGCTGAACGACCTCGACGGTACCGACAACAAGGCCCGCCTGGGCGCCAACGCCACGCTGGCCGTGTCGATGGCCGTGGCGCGCGCCGCAGCCGAAGAATCCGGGCTCCCGCTGTATCGCTACTTCGGCGGCATGGGCGGCATGCAATTGCCGGTTCCGATGATGAACGTCATCAACGGCGGTGCGCATGCCAACAACAGCCTGGACATCCAGGAATTCATGATCATTCCGGTGGGCGCCAAAAGCTTCCGCGAAGCGGTTCGCTATGGCGCGGAAACCTTTCATGCACTGAAGAAGATCCTGGGCGACCGCGGCATCAGTACCGCGGTCGGCGACGAAGGCGGCTTCGCGCCGAGCGTCTCGAGCCACGAGGAAGCGATCCAGCTGATCCTCGAAGCCATCGACAAGGCAGGCTACGTGGCAGGCGAACAGATCGCGCTCGGCCTCGACTGCGCGGCGAGCGAGTTCTACAAGGACGGCCACTACGTGCTGGGCGCCGAGAACCTGACGCTCTCGGCCGAAAACTGGACTGACATGCTGGCGAACTGGGTCGGCAAGTACCCGATCATCAGCATCGAAGACGGCATGCACGAAGGCGATTGGGACGGGTGGAAGCACCTGACGGAACGCCTGGGCAAACGGGTGCAGCTGGTCGGCGACGACCTGTTCGTCACCAATACCAGAATCCTGCAGGAAGGCATCGACAAGGGCATCGCCAACTCGATCCTGATTAAGATCAACCAGATCGGTACGCTGACCGAGACCTTCGCCGCGATCGAGATGGCCAAGCGCGCCGGCTACACCGCCGTGATCTCGCACCGCTCGGGCGAGACCGAAGACTCGACCATCGCCGACATCGCCGTGGGCACGAACGCCGGTCAGATCAAGACGGGTTCGCTGTCGCGGTCGGACCGCACGGCCAAGTACAACCAGCTCCTGCGCATTGAAGAAGACCTCGGCGACGTCGCGAGCTACCCGGGACGCGCCGCCTTCTACAACCTGAAGTAGGACTCGACCGCTCCCATGCGCACGCGCATCGTTCCGATCGTTCTGGTCTTGTTGCTGGCCGTTCTTCAATGGCAGCTTTGGACCGGGCGCGGCAGCATGCGCGACGTGGCGCAACTGCGCGAAAAGCTCGTTGTCCAAAAGGAGGCCAATGCCAAGGCGGCGCTGGCCAACGAGCGGCTGACCTCGGAAGTGAGCGATCTGAAGGAAGGCCTTGAGATGGTCGAGGAACGTGCCCGCGCCGAACTCGGCATGGTCAAGCCGAACGAAGTGTTCGTGCAAATGACGCACTGAAACGCACCTCGAATGCCGGCGTTTTTTTCCGCGCAGGCTTTTGCGCTGTGGGGTACCCCGACCACCTGGCTGGAAGTCGTGGCAGCCCTTCTTGCGTTGGCGATGGTGGGTTGCAACATGCGCGAAATCCATTGGGGATGGCCGCTCGCCATCGTGAGTTCGCTGCTCTACGTGGGCGTTTTCGCACAGGCCCGCATTTACGGTGACGCCTCACTCCAGATTTTCTTTGCCGTCGTGGCGTTGTGGGGTTGGTTCCAGTGGCTGCGCGGGCGCCGGGCCGACGGCAGTTCGTTGCATGTCAGCCGGCTGTCGTCGCGCGGACGGTGGCGCACGTTGGCGGCGTGCGCCATTGCGTGGCCGGCCGTCTCGTTTTTCCTGATTCGCTTTACCGACTCCGATGTGCCCTGGTTCGACGGTTTTGCCACCGGGCTCAGCCTGGTCGGACAGTTCTTGCTCGCACGGAAGTTCATCGAGAACTGGGTGGTGTGGCTGGCCGTCAATGCCGTGAGTGTGGGACTCTTCATTCACAAAGGCTTGTGGCTCACCGTCGGGCTCTATGCAGTCTTTGCAGTGCTCAGCGTGGCGGGCTACCAGACGTGGCGACAGCGCCTGCGTCCTGTCGCCCCATGACCCCGGCGCTGCCGACCGGCTGTGTGATCGCGATGCTGGGCGCCGAAAGCACGGGGAAGACAGAGCTCGCGCGAGCGATCGCTGGCCGCCTTCAGGCGCGTGGGCTTGCTGCCACGCTGGTCGGTGAGTACTTGCGCGAGTGGTGCGATCGTGAAGGCCGCACGCCCCGCCCCGACGAGCAAGCAGCCATCGCTGCCGAGCAGACGCGGCGCATTGCAGAGGCTGCGACACGGGGTGTGGTCGTGGCCGACACGACGGCGCTCATGACCGCCGTCTACAGCGACATGCTATTCAACGATGCTGGCCTCTACGCAACCGCCTTAAAGGCCCAGAGCGGCTATGCAATCACCTTGCTGACGGCGCTTGACGTCCCTTGGGTCGGCGACGGCTTGCAACGCGATGGACCGCACGTGCGCGTGCCGGTTGACGCCAGGGTTCGCGCTGCGTTGACCGACGCGCGCCTGCCATTCAGCGTGATCCATGGTCTTGGCCGAGAGCGCTTGTCCAACGCCTGGAATGCCATCCACGCCATCGCCGATCGTTCGGACCCGGTGCGTGACACTCGCCGGTCCGGCGCGGGGAATGCGGCATGGTCGTGGCCTTGCGAAAAGTGCTCCGATCCCGCTTGCGAGCACCAGCTCTTCACGGCTCTTCTGGCGAAACGCTGATCCGCGACGCCTGCTGTCACGCCTACTGGACCACGGAACTGGCAGGCAACTGGTCGCCCGGTCCGCGAAAAATCTGCGCCGCATCCACGGCGTCGAAACGGTATTGCTTGCCGCAGAAATCGCAACCGACTTCGATGTCTCCGCGCTCCGCGAGGATGCTCTCAGCCTCTTCGACGCCGAGGCTGCGAATCATGCTTGCGACGCGCTCGCGGCCGCAGGTGCAGCCAAAGTGCGGGCCGAGCAAGCCAGCCTGCGGTTCGAAACGCAAAAGCTTCTCTTCCCAGAACAGGCGACGCAGGATGGTCTCGATGTCCAGCGTCAATAGCTCTTCGCGCGTCAGGCTCGACGCCAAGATCGAAACGCGGTTGTAGTCTTCGTTGAGCCCGATCTGGTCCGCGTTGGCCTGATCGAAATCGCGTTGCGACGTGCCCTCGAGATTGCCCTCACCCTTCACGGGAAGACGCTGAATCAGCAGTCCCGCAGCGACCTTGTCGTCCGCTGCGAGCACAAGCGTCGTGTCGAGTTGCTCGCTCTGCAACATGTAGTGCTGGAGCACGTCGCTCAGTTTGCCGAGCTTCTCGCCGCGGTCGCCGAAAAGCGGCACCACGCCCTGGTACGGCTGCTGCCCGGGCAGGCGGTCCTTCGGGTCCAGGGTGATGGCACAACGCCCCTTGTTGGTCACGTTGACCATGTCCGGGAGCCGCGCATCCGGCGGCAGGTCGCCGATGACTTTGGCCGTGGCACGGAGGCTGAGGTCGGGTTTGACTTCGGCGACCGCGACCTTCACCGGGCCGTCCCCGAAGATCTGCAGGATCAACGACCCATTGAACTTGATGTTCGACTGCATCAGCGTGGCTGCCGCGGTCATCTCGCCGAGCAGTTCAGCAACGGGGAGCGGGTAGGCGCCAGTCGCCGAATTGGACGCGCGACGCGCAAGAATCTCCCGCCACGCGTCGGTCAGGCGAACGATCATGCCGCGCACCGGCAGGCCATCGAACAGGAATTTGTGCAACTCGCTCAAAACAATCCTTCAGGAGATTTTCTTCAAGCCCTTCGCAAAGCGACGGGCGTTCTCGACGTAATGCTCGGCGCTTTGTCGCAGCTTCGTCGCAGCCGCATCGTCCAAAGTGCGAACCACCTTGGCGGGTGAACCGATGATCAGCGAGTTGTCGGGAAATTCCTTGCCCTCGGTCACAACGCTGCCGGCGCCGACAATTGAATTGCGGCCAATCTTCGCGTTATTCAAGATCACCGCCTGGATGCCAATGAGCGAGTTGTCGCCGATGGTGCACCCGTGCAGCATGACCTGGTGCCCGATCGTGACGTTCTCGCCGACCGTGAGCGGGCACCCTACATCGGCATGCAGCACGGAAAGATCCTGAACATTGCTGTTGCGGCCGATGGTCAAGGTTTCCGTGTCGCCGCGCAGCACGGCACCGAACCAGATGCTTGCGTTGTCGGCCAGATGAACGTTGCCCATCACCTGCGCGCTGTCCGCGACCCAGGCATCCGTGCCAAGGCGTGGTGCCACGCCATCCAGTTCATACAAGGCCATCGCAGAGTCTCCTGACAGTCAAAACTAGAATTGTAGGGATGGACCCAAGATTGAGCGCGTTGAACGCACTGCGGCTGCAAGATCCCGATCAGAAAGTGACCGCGGCGCGCGCCGCGGCTGCGGATGCGACAAGACTGCCGATCAAGACGCACGGGGTGCGCACGGTGCATGACGATGCAGGCGTGCCCGGCCGACCCGCTCGTCCTCTGCGGGTCGCCGCCACCGACGTCGGGAGGCGTTCGCCATTCACCACCGAAGGGCGGGCCGCCTTGATTCATTCCATCTGTCATATCGAGTTCAATGCCATCAACCTTGCGTTGGACGCAGCTTGGCGCTTCGACGGGATGCCGGATGCGTATTACCGGGACTGGCTGCAGGTGGCTGATGAGGAGGCGGGCCATTTCCGCATGCTGCATTCGCTGTTGAACGGCATGGGATTTCGCTACGGCGATTTCACCGGTCACGACGGCTTGTGGATGATGTGTGAAAAAACGAAAGGCGATATCGTTGCGCGCATGGCGTTGGTGCCACGCACGCTGGAAGCAAGGGGACTCGACGCGACACCGTTGATCCAGGCCAAACTGCGCCGCGTGGCCACGCCCGATTCGCTCCGAGCGGTACAGATTCTGGACGTGATCTTGCGCGACGAAATCGGGCATGTCGCCATCGGCAATCGATGGTATCGGTGGCTTTGCGACCGCGATGGGCTTGACCCGATTAGTCACTATCGGGTGCTGTACCGCCTGTACGAAGCCCCGCGCCTGCGCGCACCTTTCAATATCGAAGCCAGAGAATTGGCAGGGTTCACCAGCGAAGAGATTGCGGCGCTATCGCACATCTAATCCATTCACCTTTCCTTTAAGTCCTCCCAAAGCAAAAACCCCCGACCTTTCGATCGGGGGTATTTGGGCTGTAAGAGCCTGACGATGACCTACTTTCACACGGGAACCCGCACTATCATCGGCGCTGAGTCGTTTCACTGTCCTGTTCGGGATGGGAAGGAGTGGTACCAACTCGCTATGGTCATCAGGCATAAAGGGTTGTCGAGTTGATCGGCAGATCAACCCAACGAATTCATAGAGTTTGGAATCAGCACGCAATGCCTGCGCTGCTTAGAATATATTTTGAATGCGTCAACTTGGCATAACACCTTGATCTGAACGATCAAAGTTATAGGGTCAAGCCGCACGAGCAATTAGTATCAGTTAGCTTAACGCATTACTGCGCTTCCACACCTGACCTATCAACGTCCTGGTCTTGAACGACTCTTTAGGGGGCTCAAGGCCCCGGCAGATCTCATCTTGAAACGAGTTTCCCGCTTAGATGCTTTCAGCGGTTATCTCTTCCACACTTAGCTACTCGGCAATGCCACTGGCGTGACAACCGATACACCAGAGGTGTGTCCACTCCGGTCCTCTCGTACTAGGAGCAGGCTTCCTCAAATCTGCAGCGCCCACGGAAGATAGGGACCAAACTGTCTCACGACGTTTTAAACCCAGCTCACGTACCTCTTTAAATGGCGAACAGCCATACCCTTGGGACCGGCTACAGCCCCAGGATGAGATGAGCCGACATCGAGGTGCCAAACACCGCCGTCGATATGAACTCTTGGGCGGTATCAGCCTGTTATCCCCAGAGTACCTTTTATCCGTTGAGCGATGGCCCTTCCATACAGAACCACCGGATCACTATGTCCTGCTTTCGCATCTGCTCGACTTGTCAGTCTCGCAGTTAAGCACGCTTATGCCATTGCACTATCGTCACGATGTCCGACCGTAACTAGCGTACCTTCGAACTCCTCCGTTACGCTTTGGGAGGAGACCGCCCCAGTCAAACTGCCTACCATGCACTGTCCCCGATCCAGATAATGGACCTAGGTTAGAACCTCAAACACACCAGGGTGGTATTTCAACGTTGGCTCCACAAGATCTAGCGACCCTGCTTCAAAGCCTCCCACCTATCCTACACAGATCTGTTCAAAGTCCAATACAAAGCTACAGTAAAGGTTCATGGGGTCTTTCCGTCTTTCCGCGGGGAGATTGCATCATCACAAACATTTCAACTTCGCTGAGTCTCAGGAGGAGACAGTGTGGCCATCGTTACGCCATTCGTGCAGGTCGGAACTTACCCGACAAGGAATTTCGCTACCTTAGGACCGTTATAGTTACGGCCGCCGTTTACTGGGACTTCAATCAAGAGCTTGCACCCCATCATTTAATCTTCCAGCACCGGGCAGGCGTCACACCCTATACGTCCACTTTCGTGTTTGCAGAGTGCTGTGTTTTTAATAAACAGTCGCAGCCACCGATTTTTTGCAACCCATTCATGCTTCGTTGTTCACTACACACTAATAGGGCACACCTTCTTCCGAAGTTACGGTGTCAATTTGCCGAGTTCCTTCTCCTGAGTTCTCTCAAGCGCCTTAGAATACTCATCTCGCGCACCAGTGTCGGTTTGCGGTACGGTCGTATATAGCTGAAGCTTAGTGGCTTTTCCTGGAACCTCGTTCAGTCACTTCACGGACAAGTCCGCTCGATCGTTGGCCTCGGTATATGTGCACCGGATTTGCCTAATGCACGCCTACATCCAACTAAACCAGAATAATCCAATAACTGGATGACCTATTAAGATCCGTCCCCACATCGCACTATATATCGGTACAGGAATATTGACCTGTTTCCCATCAGCTACGCATCTCTGCCTCGCCTTAGGGGCCGACTCACTCTACGCCGATGAACGTTGCGTAGAAAACCTTGCGCTTACGGCGAGGGGGCTTTTCACCCCCTTTAACGCTACTCATGTCAGCATTCGCACTTCTGATACCTCCAGCACGCCTTACAACGCACCTTCACAGGCTTACAGAACGCTCTCCTACCACTTGCAATAAATTGCAAATCCGCAGCTTCGGTAACTGGCTTAGCCCCGTTACATCTTCCGCGCAGGACGACTCGATCAGTGAGCTATTACGCTTTCTTTAAATGATGGCTGCTTCTAAGCCAACATCCTGACTGTTTTAGCCTTCCCACTTCGTTTCCCACTTAGCCAATTTTAGGGACCTTAGCTGGCGGTCTGGGTTGTTTCCCTCTTGAGTCCGGACGTTAGCACCCGGTGCTCTGTCTCCCAAGCTGTACTCATCGGTATTCGGAGTTTGCCTTGGTTTGGTAAGTCGCCATGACCCCCTAGCCAAAACAGTGCTCTACCCCCGATGGTAATACTTGAGGCACTACCTAAATAGTTTTCGGAGAGAACCAGCTATTTCCAAGTTTGTTTAGCCTTTCACCCCTATCCACAGCTCATCCGCTAGTTTTGCAACACTAGTCGGTTCGGACCTCCAGTACCTGTTACGGCACCTTCATCCTGGCCATGGATAGATCACTTGGTTTCGGGTCTACACCCAGCGACTGATCGCCCTATTCGGACTCGATTTCTCTACGGCTTCCCTATTCGGTTAACCTTGCCACTGAATGTAAGTCGCTGACCCATTATACAAAAGGTACGCAGTCACCCCTTACGAGGCTCCTACTTTTTGTAAGCACGCGGTTTCAGGATCTATTTCACTCCCCTCCCGGGGTTCTTTTCGCCTTTCCCTCACGGTACTAGTTCACTATCGGTCAATGATGAGTATTTAGCCTTGGAGGATGGTCCCCCCATATTCAGACAGGATTTCTCGTGTCCCGCCCTACTTGTCGTTAACTTAGTACCACACGTCTCTTTTCACGTACGGGGCTATCACCCGCTATGGCCAGTCTTTCCAAACTGTTCCGTTAAGAGTCGTGCTATCACTAACAGGCTTCTCCGATTTCGCTCGCCACTACTTTCGGAATCTCGGTTGATGTCTTTTCCTCGAGCTACTGAGATGTTTCAGTTCACCCGGTTCGCCTCGCATAGCTATGTATTCACTATGCGATACCCTTTCAGGTGGGTTTCCCCATTCGGAAATCTCCGGATCAAAGCTAATTTGCCAGCTCCCCGAAGCTTATCGCAGGCTATCACGTCCTTCGTCGCCTATCATTGCCAAGGCATCCACCACGTGCTCTTATTCACTTGACCCTATAACTTTGACGTCTCTTGCGAGACTACAAAATCATTTCAAGGAATATTGTCAGGTCTTGCACCTGACGCGTTATGCCGTAATTGAACTTTCGTTCAGATTACCTAAATTTCAAACGTGAAGTTTGATATTCGTTTTGACGCAATCAAAAATTCTATGTTGCTGATGGCACGGTCTGCACTAAACCTTTACGA